>JAGQMO010000034.1 GCA_020428615.1 Patescibacteria group bacterium
CGGCTTCGCAGGCGACTCTTTTCGAGTCTGTCCTGCGTACTACAAACAAATAGCCCGAACGCTTTCGCGTCCAGACATATTTGTTGTATGTGCTCAGGGGCAGACTCGAACTGCCGACCCCTTGTTCTTCAGACAAGTGCTCTAACCAACTGAGCTACCTGAGCATGATAAATGTTTACTCATCAGATGAACCAAACAGTCGTTCAATGAGATTTACATCCTTGAAGAGTTTTCCTGGATCCTGAATAATACCTGAAGCATTATCTACATTATTCTTGAGATTATTATAATTCTCTACTGCATCGTTAATGTACGGTTTTGATACATAGAAAGCTCCAATAGTCACCCCAACAATAATGAACCAATAGATCGTTTTAATAACCAATGTTCGGCGAATATGAGCCTGGATCTTTTTGATCTTCTCTTGATTGTCGCGAGCTATTTCAACTGTCTCAAGGAGCAGTTTGTGGTTTTTTTTGAGGAGTTTTTGAAGATCCTGATCCATCGAGAGAGAGTATAGCATAATATCCATCTCGGGCAATAAAATAAAAGAGTGTCCCCACCAAGACTTGAACTTGGATTTAGAACTTAGGAGGTTCTCGTTCTATCCTGTTGAACTATGGGGACAATGTAACGATTATAACCATCTCACCAATATGGTAAAGAAAAAGCCGCATGCGATCACATCAACATACAAGCCATTACGCCGGAGCAACCGCACTGTTGTGTAACAACAGTGCTGCGTCCGGACAAATTAACTAAAAAACCAAAAAGATTCACTTAAGTAAATCTACTTCGGAGAATATCATAAAAAACAAAATACCGCAAAAGGTATTTGTATTGGCAACCTAAGCCGCCTGTTTCATTTCTTCACCAGAACCATCTTGGAGGAGCTCCTTAATCTTTGCCTCACTGAAACCGATAACAATATTTCCATCGATATCAATGACGGGAACACCCATTTGGTTTGTTTTTTGAATCATTTCTTCCCTCTTTTCTGGATCTTCTGCAACGTTGTATTCGGTATATTCGATATTATTCTCTTTGAAAAAATCTTTTGCCATGTGGCAGAAATGACAGGTTGGTGTTGAATAAATTTTTACGTTTTTCATAGTATTTTTACATGCGTAACGCTTAACGAATAAGTATGTATGGAGTATACCAATAAATACCTGGTTTTCCTATTCTTCTTCGACAATACGAATGACGGTCTCCCCTTCTTTGACAACATCAAACCGTGTGCGAAATTCATCCTCAAGCCCACGTTCTGTTTCAAGTTTGTTAATTTTCGCTTCAAGGTCGGCTTTTTTCTCTTCAAGTTCACGAAGACGTTGTTCATATTTTTCTCGTTCTCGATCAGCAGTACGTTTTTTAACAAACGATGAATAGGCGCTCTTTACAAAAAAACCGAATACAATCGCGAGTGGCACCAAGAAAAACCAAGAGTGAAAGAACGGGTGTTTATGTTTTCTTGTTCGATGACGATTCATGGTATATGATGAGTATACTATGAACATATTCAGTAAAAAAGCGCGGAAACGAGCGCATAATTTCATGGTTGTCATTGGAATTCTCGTGGCAATCAGTATGGTGCTCCTCTACTCTGGAGCGT
>JAGQMO010000035.1 GCA_020428615.1 Patescibacteria group bacterium
ACATCAACTAGTGGTTCAAAAAGATCTGCAAAATCAGAATACTTTTGTAAGAGTGTCGCTCCAATCAAGAGTTGTCCTGATTCTTCGTTTTCAAGCATTTCTCCTTCAACGAGAAATTTTGAAAGGTCAGTTGTTGCCTCTTCGTTTTCAGGATCAATGGCATACGCATTGATTGATAAACTCTCAGCATCTTTGGTAAAATCAGATCGATTAATGTACCCTGCCTCGACTGTTGCAGCAATTTTGTAACGAACGCTATAACTTTCAACTTCAGGTAAGGTATCAAGCACGCGAATAATATCTTGCGTATTGATAATTGTTTCTTCATCAGGAAGTGTCGTTAAATACAAATCGCCTGTGAGGTGTTCACGATTTTGTTCAAAACTACCTTCAGTTAATCCAACAAGGATTCCTGGAATAACCACTAATGACAAAAACGTCAATGTCATGATTGATATAATCAAAAGGTTAATCCAAATACTCCCTCGTTTAATTTGACGTGTACCAAGAAATGAACCAACCTTTATAAACTTGAGGTACTTACGTACCCAACGAACAGCAGCCATATTAATCTTTTGCTACCAATACAACTTCGTTTTCGTTTAATCCTGAGGTGATTTCAACCAATCCATCATTACCACGAAGTCCTGTTGTTACAAGGCGCTCTTCCCCATCATCCTGCGAGGCCGTACGTACTAATACATACGTATCACCCTCTCGTTCATACAGGTAGTGCGCAGGCACTGCGAGAACATCAGATACCTTACTTGAAACAATACTCGCTTTAGCATTCATACCAACGCGAATACGTTCATCTTCTTCGTTCACTAACACATCAGTTTGGTACACTGGTACACCGTCTACCTCGGTATCAACTAAATCAATGAAACCAACAGTTCCAGTAAATGAGAGGTTTTCGTACGCATCGAGTGTTACCGATACCGTATCACCAATCTGTACTTTATTGATATAGATTTCAGGTACATTCAAATCGAGTTGTTTCTGAAAATCTCCAAAAACTACTACCACAGGTGTAAAGGCGTTCACAATCTCACCAATTTCAAGATCATTCTTAGCCACCACCCCATCAAACGGTGCGGTAATTTTACCGTCACCAAGTTGTGCGTATACAGCGTTAACCTGCGCGCTCGCCTGTTGTCGCCGTGCATCATTTCGGGTCAGATTTCCTTCGACTACTGAGTTATTACGTAACAGATTATTTTCTGCATCAGCAATAATACGGTCACGTGTCTTAATCGCATTCTCATATGCATTGAGATACGTTGTGTACGTTGATGAGCGAGTATTTGGAATAGGAATACTCCATTCAGTTCCATGGTATCGATCGCCCGGTTCGAATTGTATGAATAATCCCTGATTACCGAGCATTCCTGGTTGATACGTTTGTGCTGGGTACGTACCGATACCTAAACCTGAAAGCTGAAACGAGTATCCAGATGTTGCACTCGAATTGTATGTATTAATGTGGTACTCACCCTCACCTGAACCAGTATAGGTTCCCGTGATTACTGGTGCCACAACCTCAAGTGATGTTTCATCGAGGGCGTATGCTTGGAGATCGTTATTTAAAAGTGCTCGGTATGCATTTTCAACAATTTCATTTTGTTCAGCCAGGTTAGTTGTAAGGTCATCTTCCGCACTCGTTGCATCAACAGTTGTATCAACACGTGTGAGTGTGTAGTTTGCCTGTGCCTGGGTGAGGTCAGCAACGAGACGATTCTGTTCAATTTCTGCAATAATGTCACCCTTCTTTACCTCGTCACCTACGTGAACATTGACGGCTTTTATACGTCCAGAACTTGCAAATCCGAGATCAACACGGTCACGGGCATCAATCGTCCCGGCTAATAATAATTCATCAGAAACATTGGTTCTTGTAACCGTATAAGGTATGTAACTATCTTGATTCTTTTTCCGAATAACAACAAGAAGGAACAGAGCAATAACCACACCAAGAATGATCCAATGTCGTTTTTTTAATTTTCTTAGTTTTTTTAAGAGGTTCATGTTACGTATTATATATATTTCTTAGAAAATGTGTATCTACTCAAGATATAAATGCGTGCAATATGCCAAAATTTAAGGAAGTTGTATTATATTTCATATATGTTATTCTCTAATAAGAAAATCTAACACCGGTATGAAGATTAAATACTACTAATAAGTTAAGTGGGCGTATGGTTAATCAGATTTGGGGTTTTCCTATTTTGAATAGGAATTCAATACCGGTGTTTATTTGAAAAAAATATGTGTCAGTAGTAATGCAACGGTTTCATAATTGAGGTTTAGGTTTCCTTCATTGTTTACTGACACAACCTTATAATTTTTTGCCTGACTTTTTGCCCCTTTTTTAAACCCTCGTATTCCGAGGGTTTTTTTATATCCTTTTTACTCAATTGAGTAGATATCGAACCGTTGTGACTAAACGGATTTTTTTAAATTCTGGGGAACCTGGATCTTTGTCAGTAATATCAATGACTCCTTGATTCGCTCGTGAGATATCACCAACACCAGATCCTGAATCATGAGCGAATTGTTCTGCAGATACTCGTGCATTTTGAATCGCCTCAGCAAGCATTTCAGGCTTAATATTATTAATATCAGAAATTTCAAAACTAATGTAATTATCATTCATTACGATACCCTTTTCAATCAACGAAAGTGTATTTTGAGAAGCCGATCGAACCAAATCAACCTTATCGGTATAAACTGACATTGAAACTCGAGCATTGTATCGGTATTGGGAACCTTGGTATGTGTCTTGGTAGGTACTCACCGGAGCAGTACTAATTTCACTGTCTTCAAATCCTGATTGTTTCAAGAACGTAGTAACATCAGCAACACTACCCTTAATTTGATTAAACAGATCAGTGCTATCATTTGATTTCACCTCAAAATTAATAGACCAAATTGCGCGGTCAGCCTTAACAATTCGTTCCGAGAGTCCTTTTACCTCAACGTATTTACCTTGTTTTGAAAAACCTTTTGCTGCAACGAGAAACACAAGTGCACAAACAATGAGAGCTCCAGCAACAACTCCTGTAATAATAATTTTTTTATCTTTTTTCATAGCTAATATCAGTTTAGCACAAAATAACAACAACCCTGATACAGGGTTGTTGTTATTTACGCTGACCTTTCTCAGCAATTTTTACTCGATTTAATTCTTTTGCAATATCACGTTCCACACGTGCGTAATCTACATCTTCTTCATGATGTTTTTCTTCTATAAGAATTTGAGCACGCTTGAGCGCTGCTTCTGCTCGCGCAACGTCAATATCACTAGCATTTTCGGAACGATCTGAAAGAATTACAACTTGGTTATTATGTCGTACTTCAAGAATCCCTCCATCAATTGCATGGTAAATCTCACGTCCTTCTTTTTTCACCATAGCTTGACCAACCTTCAAAGGAACCACAAGTGGAATGTGATCTGGCAGTACAGTAATTTCCCCTTCTGAAGTAGTTACGGTTATTTGATCCACCTGACTATCGTAAACGGTTCGAAGTGGTGTGGTGATGATAACATGCAATTGTTTTTTTTCAGACATGATAATTATTTACGCGGTTGTTTTTTCTTTTTGACCCGCCTCGTGAGCTTCTACAACTTCTTCAATAGACCCTTTCATATAAAAATGGTTTTCATTGATATGGTCATATTCTCCTTCGAGAATTTCTTTGAAAGAGCGAATCATATCTTCAAGCTTAACGTATTTACCAGCCATACCGGTAAACTGTTCAGCCACATGAAATGGTTGTGAGAGGAATTTTTGAATCTTACGGGCTCTGGCAACTGTGAGTTTATCTTCATCAGACAATTCATCCATACCAAGAATTGCGATAATATCTTGTAGATCCTTGTACTTTTGGAGTACCCCCTGCACTCCGCGAGCAACACTGTAGTGTTCCTCTCCAACAATTTGGGGGTCAAGCACGGTAGAAGTAGATTCAAGCGGATCTACTGCCGGATAAATACCGATCTCAGAAAGTGAACGATTGAGCGATACTGTTGAATCCAAGTGTGCAAAGGTATTAGCCGGCGCTGGGTCGGTAAAGTCATCAGCTGGTACATATACCGCTTGAACAGAGGTAATAGAACCTTTTTTCGTTGAAGTAATACGTTCCTGAAGAGCACCCATCTCAGAGGCAAGGGTTGGTTGATATCCTACTGCAGATGGAATACGTCCGAGTAGCGCTGAGATTTCTGAACCTGCCTGGGTAAACCGGAAAATATTATCAATAAACAACAAAAGATCTTGTCCTTTTTGGTCTCGAAAATGTTCAGCCATAGTGAGCGCTGACAACGCCACACGCGCTCGAGCTCCTGGTGGTTCATTCATTTGTCCAAAAACAAGGGCTGTTTTATCGAGAACACCTGCTTCTTCCATTTCTCTATATAAATCGTTCCCCTCGCGAGTTCGTTCTCCAACACCTGCAAACATTGAGTATCCTCCATGTTCTTTGGCAATGTTGTTAATGAGCTCTTGAATAATCACAGTCTTTCCAACCCCTGCTCCTCCAAAGAGTCCTACCTTTCCCCCTTTCAAAAATGGACAAATCAAATCAATAACCTTGATTCCTGTTTCAAGAACTTCAGTTTCTGTCGATTGTTCTTCAAATCGAGGAGATTCTCGATGGATAGGAGAAAGTTCTGCATTTGTTGGTGCAGGTTTATTGTCAATCGGATTTCCTGTCACATTAAACATGCGACCAAGAACAGCATCTCCAACCGGTACTGCAATAGGTGTGCCAGTATCGCGTACTTCTTGACCACGAAGGAGTCCGTCAGTAATACTCATAGCAATGGTACGAACTTCATTGAGACCAACATGTTGTTGAACCTCAAGAACAAGCTCTTCACCATTGATATCAACAATCAGGGCATTGTAAATTGGTGGCAATTCGCCTCCTTCAAATCGAACATCAACGACAGGTCCGATGATTTGTGTAATTGTTCCTATTTTTTTACTCATAATTTTGTTTAGGACATTGCTGACGATCCCCCAACGATCTCCGCGATTTCTTGGGTAATAGCAGCTTGTCGCGCTCGGTTATAATTAAGTCTAAGGTCTTCCAACAACTCTCCTGCATTATCAGAAGCATTTCTCATCGCCATAACGCGTGCGCTATGTTCAGAGGCAAGTGATTCAAGAAGAAATTGATAGAGAACAGTCATGAGTACTGACGGCACCACGCTGTCGAGTACTTCTTGTTCATTCGGTTCAAAGGTATATTGTGCAAACTTTCGTTTATCAGACACACCTTCCATACCAAGCAACTTTTGAGCTTTATCTACCTGAAGTGGAATCATAGGAGTCACTTGTGCTTCAAAAGAAAGTGATGATACAAAATTTGTGTATGCAATAACGACTTCTTTGTATGATTCATCTTGAGAATATCGCTCAGTTATCGCATGTAACAACGATCGAACCTCTCCGGCTGTGAAATAATCGGAAAATTCCGTAAAACTTGCAACCACCTGAAGCTGATTTCTCTTTGCAATCTTTTCAGATTGTTTTCCAACAACAATAGCATCTACAACAAGTTTAGGATTATCTTGTACGAAACGAGTAACCTGTTTTGATACGTTCATATTGTATCCTCCACAGAGTCCTTTATTCGATGCAATTATGAGCATAAGAACTTTTGTACCTTTTCGTGATTCCAAATATGGGTGCGTTAATTGTTTGTGAATGTGAAGATTCTCCAAGAGCTCAAAAGATCTTTGTGCAAAGATATGTGATGCTCCTCTCTTTTCAATAGATTTTTTCATCTTTGAAACCGAGATCATTTCCATAGCTTTGGTAATCTTTCCAATATTCTGAACCGATTGCATTTTATGTTTAATGGTTTTTGTTTGCATAGCCATAGCAGTTTTTAAAATTAACCAGTAAACACGTCATTGAATTCGGTAATAGCAGAGGTAAGATTTTGTTCAATATCTTCTGTCCATCCTTTTTCAATATCTGTAAGAAGAGATGATTTAGATGCATCTAAAAACGAATAAAACTCTTGTTCCCACGCCTGAACTTTTTCTTTCTGAATACCATCGAGCATCTTGTTATTTAACGCATAGATTGCAGCAACTTGTTTTGGCATACTAACCGGACTGTATTGTTTTTGCTTCAAGAGTTCGACAGATTTTGCCCCATGATCAAGTGTCGCTTTTGTTTGAGCATCAAGATCTGAATCAAATTGTGCAAACGATTCGAGCTCTCGATATTGTGCCAGAGCAAGCTTCATAGGGCCTGCAGTTTTTTTCATAGCTTTTGCTTGCGCTGATCCACCCACACGAGATACAGAGAATCCAACATTAATTGCTGGTCGAATACCTTTGTTAAAAAGCCCTGCTTCAAGGAAAATTTGTCCATCAGTAATAGAAATTACGTTCGTTGGAATGTAAGCAGAAATATCTCCTCCCTGAGTTTCAATAACTGGCAATGCAGTAATTGATCCTCCGCCATTATCTGCATTCAAACGACATGCGCGCTCAAGGAGTCGAGAGTGGAGGTAAAATACATCTCCTGGATATGCTTCACGTCCTGGAGGACGACGAAGCAATAATGAAATTTCACGATATGCAGCAGCATGTTTTGAAAGGTCATCATATACTACAAGGACATCTTCTCCTTTATCAAGAAAATATTCTGCGATCGCAACACCAGAGTATGGCGCAATGTATTGCAACGAAGATGGATCTGAAGCCCCAGCAAGAACAATAGTGGTATACTCCATAGCTCCTGCGGTCTCGAGTCTTCGAACTGCGCGCATCACCTTTGATTTCTTTTGACCGATAGCAACATACACACATTTCATATGTTGTCCTTTCTGGTTAATAATAGTGTCAATAGCTAGAGCAGTCTTACCTGTTTGCCGGTCTCCAATAATAAGCTCTCTTTGCCCTCGTCCAATTGGCACGAGTGCATCAATGACTTTAATACCTGTTTGCATTGGCACTGATACTGGTTCGCGTGTCATAACGCCTGGAGCAACACGCTCAATGAGTTGATCAACATCTTTTGCAATATCTCCTTTCCCGTCAATAGGATGCGCAAGTGGATCAACAACTCGACCTACGATGGCATCACCTACAGGAATAGCGAGAATATTTCCCGTTCGTTTCGCTTTATCACCTTCTTTGATTGAAAGGTAGTCACCAAGAACGATAATACCAACTGTGTCTTCTTCTAGGTTCAACGCAACACCCATGGTTCCGTTATCAAATTCAATCATTTCAGAAGCTTTGCAATGCGATAAACCTGAAACGCGGGCAATTCCATCACCAATTGATTGCACAATGCCGTACTCAGTCACATCAACGTTTGTTTCAAAGTTATTGATCTGTGTTTCAATTTTTTTAATAAGTGTTTCTGTATTCATACAATGTTATCGAGTTAGCATAGTTTTGAGTCTAATAACTTGCGTTTCCAATGATCCGTCATACATGTACCCTTTATAGGTTGCATTAAACCCACCAATCACTGAATTATCAATGTGTTGTTCAACATGCGCATCATGTGCACCTGTAGCTGTTCGAATACGATCAATGTCTTTCTTGGCAAGATCATATTTTGAATAGATATGGAGAGTTTCTTCTTCAGACGTCTTTGAACTTAATCGTTTAATGTGATCAAGCACTTGAGGCAAAATTCCGTTGAGGTTGTTTTTATTCATATACTCAATGAATGCTTGAATGTGTTTTGGAGCATCTGACTTTTGCGAGAGTATGACTGCTGTTTCAGCGAGAGTTCGTGAGTTAATCATAGGCCTAATGTTGTTTCAAAATCTCAAGCGCCCGTTCGTTTAATGTTGCATTTCGTTTTTGATCAACATCTTCGTCAAGAATTTTCTGAACTCCAAGAGCAACGAGGTGAGCTGTTTTTTGAAACAACTCTTGTTCCATTTGAATTTTATTTTTTTCAATTTGAACATTTGCGTTTTCAAGAATCTGAGATGCCTCTTTATGAGCATTGTTTTTTGCCTGTTGTACCTGAACATCAGCAACCTCTTTTGCTTCAGCAATAATTTGATTAGCTTCAGCTTTTGCTGATTTAATCTCTTCTTCAGCTTTTTGTTGTGCGACCAGTAACTCTGTCTCTGATTGTTGTGCTTTATCTATACCGCTTTGTATGGTTGCTTGACGTTCATCAATGAGTTTTTTGACTGGTCCAAAAACATAGCGTTTGAGAATAAAGTAGATAATCAAAAAACTTACCAAATTTGCTATGGCAACGCGATAATCGAATCCAATTGTTCCTAGAATTTCGAGCATAATAGATAGTTGGTAATCTGAATAAAATACCTACCACCTTTCACTAACGTGAAGGGAGTTAGATAAGAAAGAATAGAGCGAATGCGTACAGAGCTGTTGATTCAGCGAGTGCAACTCCAATCAACATTCGAGTAAAAATTGTTCCGGCCATTTCCGGATTTCGTCCCATTGCCTCAAGAGCTTTTCCAATCAAGTATCCTTCACCGATACCTGAACCGAACATAGAGACGGTTGCAAGTCCTTTTCCAATAAGTTTTGCTGCTTCTTCTGTCATAAAATTAATCCTGAGTACATATTTTTAATATGTACCATACTTGTTATTACATCTAATATAAATTGAACCTAAAAAGGCTCATTACCACTCAGAACATATTCTGAACAGTTATGAATCTTCTTACTCCTGCGTTTGTTCTTCGGTATCAGCATCTGGTTTGATTGCCAACATATAGTACGCTGCAACTAAAACAGCAAATACCATAGCTTGGAGTGCTCCGACAAAAATATTCATTCCATACCATACTCCTGGCAGAATATACGCGAACGCACCCATAAGAATAATCATTAAAATCTGACCAGCATACATATTTGCAAAGAGACGAATCGAAAGCGAAATGACTTTTGCAATTTCACCAACAATATCAAGCATTCCCACGAACAAATCAACGAGAGAAATAGCACCTTCACCAACACTCTTTTTGAATGCTTGAATCACCTCTTTGACCTTAAAGAACTTACCGAGAAATGAAAGAATACCCCACTCTTTGATGCTTATAATATTGATGACAATAATAGCACCAAGAGCTAATCCAAAGGTTGTGTTAAAATCTCCAGTTGGTGTTTGGAAAATTTGTTTTCCATCAAACATTAATTCCGATAAACCAGGAACAAGTCCGAGAAGATTCGCAACGAGAAGGTACATAAAAATTGAGCCAATGATTGGAAAGATGATAGCGGAGCGCTTCTTATCATTAGTCACTTCATCGAGCATATCAATCATTCCCTGGTAGAGGTATTCTATCAACACTTGAAATCGCGTTGGTTTAATGCGAAAACTTCTGCGAACAATAACGGCAAAAACAACAAACAACACAATGATAAGGAAAATCATAACAGTTGATGCTGCGATCGGAAACCCTCCTATATGAAATAAGAATACCGGATCGATACCGGGAATATCTCGTTGTACACTAAAAAAATTCATAAACTATCCTGTTCATCATCAAAACTCTGTTTTGGAGTTTTGATATCAAGCTCTGTACGCAATGCGGCAATATCCGCATCAATACGTTTCATTTTCTTTGAAACGCGGTTGAAGTATCGAATGACGAGTATCCATGAAAAGACAAATGCAATTGGCAATGCTATCCATTTGGCATTACCACCTAATTGAAGACCAATGAGAATTGCAACAACCATTGGTAGCGCAAATAACCCAGCGATTTGGAGACCTGCCCAGAATATCTTGGTAACATGATCATCACGTTGTTTTTCAAGGTTTTTTAGTCTCTCGTCCTTCATACAATCTCTTTTTTAAAAAGAATGACACTATGTAAAATATAATGTCGCGCCCAGTATAGCACGGTTCTTCATTAGGGCAAGAAAAAAGCTATGCAGCAGCATAGCCATTTTTGTCTTTATCTTCCTCACACGGTTGTTTGCTTATATCATCAAACACAACCGGAAGGTCATTGTACACCGCGGGAGATTTGTTGAGGAACTTCCGATACATACCGATGACTTCTAGTCTTGAAATTTTGTGTTCATCTTCTTTTATAACTTCTCTTGAAAAAGAAAATGTTTTGCCAAAAATTTTTAAAAAAGAAAAACGTGGTTGAACCTGTTGTTCAAAAATCATAAATAGTTCTCGATTCTCGGTTTTTAGATAATCAATCTCATATTCCTTCATTTCCTTTTTGGCGTAATATTTCTCTTTGGCATTAACAAACAATCTGTAGGTGTGTTTCTTAACGTAGCGTGTTTTGGTCAGGCAAAAAATTAAAAAGTTCATTTTTCATGAAAATAAATTTAGTGGAACTTCAGTGAAAACTAAGGGTAAGGATTTACCTGAGTATAACAAAATACACAATACCCTCGCAAGAGAATATTGTGTGTAAAAGTGTGCGCATGCTAGGACTTGAACCTAGGACCTCGTCATTATCAGTGACGCGCTCTAACCACCTGAGCTACACGCGCGAATTTTTTCGAACAATAAAAAGTCGACTGGAATAGAGTATATCAAAATAATGCTTTTTGCAAATAAAAAAAACGGGAGTTCACTTTCATGAACTCCCGTTTCAGTACGCATCGTCTTTTAAGAAAAAATTATTTTTTCTGATGTATTTTTCAACACCTGGTCCTGACAATACATACTGAAAGTACTATTCAATTCGAGCCGATGATAGGATTCGAACCCATGTCCTCCTAGCTGTCAGCTAGACGCTCTACCAACTGAGCTA
>JAGQMO010000036.1 GCA_020428615.1 Patescibacteria group bacterium
TTCGTAACATATTTGCACTCTACGATTATCATGCACCAGAAGGAAAACGTTTAGTCTACACTATCAAGAAAAAACGGGATAGGATTTTAACGGAACACATTGCAAAAGAAATGGCACACCTCCTTACAGAATACATTTCAGAACAACAACAATTCTCCTTTTTTCTCACGCCAATCATTGTGCCGGTTCCGATTACCAAACGACAAAAACAAAAACGTGGATTTAACCAAACGGAACACATTGCGCAATGCCTTGCGCGAGAACTCGGTGCGACATATGATCCACACCTTGTTTTGAAAACCACCGAAACCAAGAAACAAGCTCTCATTACACAGAAGTCCGAACGTTTTCTCAATGTTAAAAACTGTTTCTCAATCAACAAGAAACGTAACATCAAGCACCAAGACATTATTATTGTTGATGACCTTGTCACTACCGGTGCAACCATTCAATCGCTTGAGAAAACATTGAAACGGTCAGGGGCTCGACATATTATTGCTATTACCGTTGGTCATTAGACACAGCATCAACTTGCAACTTCATACATGTCGCTATACACTTGGAGCATGTACTTGCTCTTTCGCGATATTGACGAACACAATAAAACAAAAGCGATTGATTCTCTCATTGTCGACTCATCACCGAAACCGGCCTTTTTCTTTATGGTTATCATGTCGGTGTTGATGGCGAGCTTCGGACTCCTCTTGAACAATGCTGCGGTCATTATCGGTTCCATGTTGATTGCACCGATTCTCTCCCCTATTCTTTCAATCGGACTCGGTATTACACTCGGCGACAATGATCTCATGCGCCGGTCAGGGTTCACCATTATCAAGTCGGTCGGTTACTCGGTCGGACTCTCGGCAATGACTACGTGGCTCCTATGGAGCGTTGTCGGAGGGAATGAACTCAAAACGGCACTCAACCCTGAAATCATTTCTCGTATTGAACCAAACATCATCTACCTCTTCATTGCCATCGTTGCGGGACTTGCAACCGCGTACGCTCGTGTCAAGCCCGAGGTGAATGACGCACTGCCAGGAACGGCAATTGCCGTTGCGCTCGTGCCTCCGATTGCAACCATCGGTATTGGTGTTGCATTCTTGAACCTTGAGATTATTTCAGGAGCACTCTCGCTCTTTATCTTGAACGCCATCGGTATCATTGTTGCCGCTATGTTCATGTTCTCACTTATGAACATTTACTCAAAAAAGAACGTGGTCAAACACGCTATTCGAAAGGTAGATAGGGAAAAAGAAGAACTCACTGCAAAGGTGGAAGCTGAGAAAGCACGACAGGAATAAAAGAAAAATACAATTGTGATAAAATACAAACTATGAGAAAAACCAACGCAATCAAACGCACACGGGAAATTCTAGTGGTTGTTTTTGAATATTTTGTGCTGTACCGTTTTAATAGCCACCGACACGAATCGTTGCCGGTTCGCATGCGCCGAGCGTGCGAAGATCTCGGACTTGTTTTTATAAAGCTCGGGCAATTGCTTTCGACACGTTATGATCTTCTTCCAAAAAGTTACTGTGAAGAATTACAAAAATTACTAGACGATGTTACTTCGTTCGAATTTGATGTTGTAAAAAACACAATTGAGAACGATTTCAAAAAATCATTACCGGAGTTGTATGTTGAATTTGATCCGATTCCTGTCGCTTCAGCGTCCATTGCGCAAGTGTACAAAGCAACAACACATGCCGGCAATATCGTTGCAGTAAAGATTCGCCGACCGCACGTTGACCGCGCCATTGCTTCAGACATGAAAATTTTTCGCATCCTCGCGCTCATTGCGCAAATTTTTTCTGGCAATCTCCGTCACATTAACTTGAGGCATATCCTCAAACAACTCGAAGAATGGTTACATGCAGAGGTTGATTTTTTCAACGAAGCAAACAACATTCAGAATATGCAAGATTACTACCAGCGCCTTGCTCATCAAGAATCAGGAGAGTACGCGCAAGCAATTGAATTTCCACATGTATACAACGAACTCTCATCTCAAAACGTTCTCGTAATGAGTTTTATCGAAGGCATACCTGTGCGAAAATGGAGAGATGTTGAAAATAACCCAGAGTACGACGTAGAAGCATCATTAAAAGCATCACTTGTTGCAACCATGCGCGCGTGGATGAATGAAGAACATTCTCTCGTTTTCCACGGCGATCCCCACCCGTCAAACATGCTTTTGTTGCCAAACGGACGCATAGCGCTTCTCGACTTTGGTTTGGTTGGTTATTTTGACAAAAAAAATATCACGGAAACACGTGAATTATTCCTCGCTGTGTATGCAAAAGATCTCGAAAAATCAATTGAAGCAGCTCTGGCTCTCTGCAATGCACCCAAAGAAAAATATGCAAAACGCATCCGCGAGGATATGAAACAATACCTCAAAAAAACGCGAACTCAATCGCTCGGTTTTTGGTTCTTTGAAATTTTGAGAATGTTTGTAAAACATCGCATTCCGATGTCGTATGACCTTACCGCATTCGGAAGATCCCAAGCTATCATTGATGGAGTTTTTCAATCGGTTATGCCGGACACCCCGACTGTCGATATTCTCGGTGATGAATTAAAGCGCGCACTCCGTAAAAAGATTTTTGATAATTTACAATCCATCGATATAGCACCAATAGCATATACACTGAGCGAGAAAGCAAAACAGAGCCCCGAGAAAGTCACTGATTTCATTAACAGATACTTTGATGATCCATTCCAATTTTTGCGAGATGTAAGAGAAGCTGTGAAATAAAAAAAACAAACTTTCATTTTGAGGATTTGTTTTTATGCGGGCCATGTGGGTTCAGTACCAGAGTAGTGAGACACCGTAAGGGTTATTTAGGAAAAATTCAGACACTAATTTGAGGCTTGTGGGTCATATAGAGAAATATTGACATAATATATAAATTATGATAAAATGATAGAGAACCAAAAATTAAGAAACAATGAAAGTACTTTTATTAGAGGATAATCCTCAAAATATCGAAAGCTTAAAAACGGCAATTTTAACTGCCTGCCCTAATGCTGACATTACTGTATTAACAGAAGTAGGAGCTTCTTTTTACAAAGGTTCCGAATACAACGAGGCTGTGCAATTAGCCTCGTATGATGCTGTAATAACAGATGTAAACATGCCTGGCTATACTGACCGTGATGGCATGATAATGAGCCCAATTGGACCTATTATTGCCTTAAAGGCATTACAGCAAGGAGTTAAAAGAATTGCCGTTTTGACGGATGCCAACCACCATGAAGCCAGCCCGATTTCAAAATCGGCTGATCTTTTCCGGGGTTTTCACTCGGAACTTGGATTTAATGGTGACTGTGTTATTGGTGACATAAAATTATATTATGAAAACACTAATAAGCTTAATACCAAGTATCAAACAGACACCTTGAGATGGCTCTTTAGTGAAACTAAAGACAGGGTTGTAGATTGGTTGAAAAAAAATCCGTAAGGATAATAACAAAAGGTCTCTCAAATTTTCGAGAGGCCTTTTTTATTTTGAGACATGTGGGTCACTCCGATACTTAGTTCTCTTTGCGGAACCGGTGGGATTCGAACCCACGACCTCGGGTGCCTAAAACCATGTAGTTCCATCCGCATTCGTGATGTGGGGTGTTCCTTTGTGTTCGTGGTGTCCTCGTCATTCCCCCTCTCCCCCACAATCAGGCATGCGCTCGCCGATTGCTCGGCTGTGGGGGAGAGGGCCGGG
>JAGQMO010000037.1 GCA_020428615.1 Patescibacteria group bacterium
ATTGTACCCGATCGGCAACAATTTCGGTGCGATACATCTTTTTCCCTGTCCCTGCATCATCCCATGAACGGGTTTGCATGCGACCCTCAATCATAGCTTGAGAACCTTTTTTCAAATACTGAGCAGATGTTTCAGCTTGACGTCCAAACACAACAATATTGTGATAATCAACGGCTTCTTGTTTTTGTCCATCTTTCATCCAAACACGATTGGTTGCGAGTGAGAAACTTGCAACTTTTATGCCTGACGGGAGAGTTTTTAATTCCGGATCACGAGTTAAATTACCAACGATGAGTGCTTTATTGAGGTACATAGAAGTTATATATAAGGATTAGTCATACGATACGAGATCGTACATGAATAATGTAACTCTAGTATAGCACGTTGCTCTACTAGAGAAATGGGGTTACTTTCCAGCTTGTAGCTCGTCTTGGAGCGTTTTTAATTCGTCCCATTTACCGTGTTTTGCCAATGTTGCCTGTTTTGACCATGTTTTTGGATCATGTTGAGAAAGTCCTGCATCCGCAAGGTAATCTCGCAAGTCTCCAACTTTTGAAGAGGACAAATCAGCATACGTATAAATGTCTTTTTTATTTAAGAGTTCAGCGATTTTCGGACCAATACCTTCGATCTTGGTTAAATCATCAGAAATTGATGAACCTGTAGATTTTGAATCAACATCAGCATCCCCACCATCTTCTGAACCTTCAGAAAATTCTGCAGTTCCAAACTCATCTTCTTCACCTTCATCGCTTTTATTGACACGTGCAAGTTTAAAGGGTTGATCTGAAGTCAGTGTATTTTCTCGAACCGTCTTGATCATAATTGATCTGATAATACTTTTGCCTGTCTCAACTTCTTCAGTCAATGCTTCTACAACATTCGGTGTAATATCAAATTTAATCCATCCAAAATATGCTTGTGAGTAATTATGACGTTTGTTGTTGATCATTTTTGACATATCGTACGCCAAATCAATCAATTGAGGTTGACCCTCAGAAATAACGATTCCCTTAAATTTAGTAATAAGAGCCACCAGCGCATCGCGCTCGTTTCCCAGGTTCCCTTCGTCTACGGTCGGCATCAGAAGATACCCTAACTCGTACACGCGTGGCTCCGGTGTATATACACCTTCTTGAGAACCCTGTGTATTCTTATCTTTCATACCCTGTTCATACTACTTATTTTGCGTTATTTGTAAACAAAATCCTCCTGCATACAACACAGGAGGATTAAAAGCTACAGAATACCATGAGCACACGTGCAGCGGTGAAATTATGATATATCTTAATGAGCAATGCTCATAAAATGTACAATGGGAGTCGATTTTTTCGTATTATAACCCTTCTCCTTTAAAAAGCAAATAAAAAAGCCCGTTCATAGAAATCTATGTAAAGAAGTGTAGACTGAACGGGCTAACTAACCAACCTAATTCATTGTAACACCAATTATATTCCATACAACCTTTTCGCGTTTTCAATCACCTGCTGTGCCATGACATTTTCATCAACTTTTTTGATTTTTGCTAATTTCTGAATGACTTCACGAACATGGGATGGTTCGTTACGCTGTCCTCGATATGGATGCGGGGTAACATATGGGGCATCAGTTTCAGAGAGTATTCGATTCATCGGTACTGCTTTGACGAGTTTTTCATACATTCCTGCGAAAGTAATGACACCCGTAAACGAGATGTAGAAACCAAGATCAATGAACTCCTGTGCAATTTCAGGTGTACCCGCAAAGAAATGGGTCTGACCTCGTAGGTTTCCCGATCCTACGTACTCCCGTAAAATAGTCAGAACATCGTGGTACGCATCCATTGAACCCTCAGATGGACGAACATGGAGCATAAGTGGCAAATCGAGTTCAAGTGCTAACTCAATATGTCCTCGAAACGCTTTTTCCTGAGCGTCTCTGGTTTCGGGAGTATTTCGGTAGTAGTCGAGTCCACACTCCCCTAATCCAACAACCTTATTCGAAGACTGGGCAAGATTGCGATAGTAATCAACATCAAAATCCTCTCCGCGTGAGGTAAACTCGTCTCCCCCTTCGCCAACTTCATCATGGTCGTGAAAACTCGCAGTCGTATGAATCGGGTGGAGTCCGATAATCGCATAGAGGTGGTCGTGTTGCTCGGCCAATTCAACCGCAAAACGCGAGGTGTCGCGTTGTGTACCTACGTTGATAACCATTACCTCATCAGTGTTTGTACGTGCAATAACATTGTCACGGTCGTCATCGTAAGCGGCAAAGTTCATATGTGCATGAGTGTCAATGTATTTCATAGTTTTCATATTAGAACGATTTCCGGTTTTGTAAAATATACTCAACCGGATACCAACGCTCCCGTAACGCTCCTGCGAGGTACAATGAACCAATCACAAGTACGCAATCACTGTTTTGGGCTACTTCTTCGGCATGTTCAAGTGCTTCA
>JAGQMO010000038.1 GCA_020428615.1 Patescibacteria group bacterium
GGAAGCTGGTCGTGGATCAATTCAAGGATATAATTCCCGAGAAGAGCAGGGTGCTACACGCATTGTCTGTGAACTCGAGGAAGAATTGGTCGATCACTGACTACAGGTGTGATTATGGTACTTATATCATTAAAGATGTACTCGCTATTTGAGTAGCGTTACTCAAATCAAAGACCTGTATGGTGCACCAGAATTCAGTGCGTCATAAGGCCATAGAACGAAACAAAAGTTTTTGTTTATTCTCTCGGAATATTGTAACAACACAACGAGCCAATTTTGGCTTGTTGTGTTTTTTGCTATACTTGTTGTATGCGTTCCTACATTAAAATAGTTTTATTTTTATTTACATTTGCATATATTTTCTTTCATCCCCACTACACACATGCGCTTTCGTTCACTCAAACTACCATCTCAAACGATACTGATTTTTCGCGTGATGCAACATTTGGCGATGTTGATGGAGATGGAGATCTTGACCTCCATCTATCGGTCTACTTTGCCCAAAACCACCTTTGGATCAATAATGGATTAGGGAGTTTTACTTCTGGTGATATTACGGGTGATGTAGAACGTTCAGTATCAGGTACATTTGGCGATGTTGATGGTGATGATGATCTTGATCTGTACGTTGCCAACTATGGTGGTGGACAGAATTACCTTTGGATCAATGACGGAGCAGGGAATTTTACCGCAAACAATATTACCGGGGATACTGGTCGATCCATTCAGGGTATTTTTGGTGATGTTGATGGTGACACTGATCTTGATCTCTACGTTTCAAACGATCAAACCAATCAAAACAAACTTTGGATCAATGACGGAGCAGGGAATTTTACCGCGAACGACATCACTGGTGATACACACTGGGGGCGTGGAGCTGTATTTGTTGATGTTGATGGTGACACTGATCTTGATTTATATGTTGCCAATTTAGCTCAACAAAACGATCTCTGGATCAATGACGGAGCAGGGAATTTTACCGCGAACAATATTACTGGTGATACTGGTAATTCAATCGCTGTTATTGCCGGAGACGTTGATGGTGATGATGATAATGATTTGTATGTAACGAACGATGGGGGTGAACAAAACAAACTTTGGATCAATGACGGAGCAGGGAACTTTACCTCAAAAGATATTACTGGAGATATGGGTAGTTCGACCGCCGCAGAATTTGGAGATTTTGATGGCGATGGTGATCTTGATCTGTACGTTGCAAATGACGGATCTGGTGAACAGAATTATTTATGGATCAACAATGGCGATGGTAACTTTACAGCAAATCATATCGCAGATGATCTCTATGATTCGGTGGGTGTTGCGGTTGGTGATGTTGATGGAGATGGTGACCTCGATATTTACGTTGCAAATGAGAATGAACAGGACTACTTATGGATTAATCGTTCTAATGAGTCAACTTCGCAGGGCAGTTATCGAAGATATACCTGTAAAGATCCCAATGCAGTTAACTATGATAAATTCGGGAAACATAATCCCGATTTATGTACGTACGCTCAGACTTCCTTTGAAAATAAAGAACACATTGATGAATCAATGACTCAACAATGTAATACGTTTACTGAAAATCTCTGGTTAGGGGATCGTGATGAATCATATTCTGACTACCATAAGGGAATTGTTCATCAAGTCGCATTACTTCAACAGACACTTTTTAATCAAGGATTTGATCCAGGACCTCAGGACGGAATTTTTGGGTTTCGCACAGACAGCGCGGTTCGTGCTTTTCAATCGAGTCATTTTCTCGACTCTGATGGGTATGTAGGACCTTTAACTCGAGCGATACTCACTGGTTTGGTGTGTGCTTAACAAAACCTAATCCTATGGTTTTTTTTATTTTTTCTTGTGATACATTTTAGGTATGAATATTTATGTGTTATCTCGAGGAAGTAGATTCGCAACATCTTTTTTTATTGCATTCTCTTTATTTATCCCGTCTATCAGCTTTGCAGCATTGCCACCAGTTTATCGTTCTCATGATCCAATAGTTTTGTCTGGTGCTGTACTCGATCAATTTTACGAAACTGATCCGGATATGATTGTAGGATTTAAATATGATGGAGGGTGGCAACAAATTCCCGTGCAAATTGACGAACGTGATGAGCGAGATATTGCCTCTCCGTACGGTGCTGGGGCTGGTGTGTATCGATGGACCTACCCAACCGATCCTAGCAACCCAACCGCACTTTTCTATACTGATGAGAATACTGAAATTGGTGCTGATACAGATACGTATTTTGATAGCAACGATGAACTCGCGTTTATGGTGAGTGATCTCGGAAGCCGGGCTACGTCAACTTTTCCCGACAATGTTGATACTGAAACGTGTCTTGAGATTCAAGTTGATGATTACTATCAACGCGGACGCAGTTACTTATATCTCTGTAGATCATCCATACTTGATCCAGATGCGGGCGATGATTATGTCACCTTGACCAGCGATCTCACGGGAACTGCTGGATTTCCGCACAACGATGATGGAACCACGAACGATGAAAACACAACCGTGTCTACTGATGCTTATGATTGGCACTATCGCGCTGAGTGGATTGGAGACGAATTCACAATTGACGGCACTGATGTTCTCGATACGTACGATATTATAATCAACCAGAATGGTACTCCAACCTGCTTGCGTAACGTTGCAACGTACTCAAGTGGCGAAAATGCATTCATTGCGGTTAAAGATGGTCCCGTTCGTGTTATTCGATCATTTATGGGTACCAACAGCGGTTCTTTGACGTACCGAACACATATTTTTTATCAAAATCGACAAGATGTTATCACAGTATCGAAGGTGCACGATTTTGCTCCGAGTTCAGTGAGCTATTATGATGTATTTGATTACAATTCTGATGCTGATGGCATGACCTATCGAAATAGTCGTCAACCATATGGTGATTCTGCAGTCGTCATCGATGGTGTGGCTGATGTTTTGAATCAAGATGACGAGACACTTCTCTGGGAATCGGTTGCCGGTAGTGTTGGAACTATTTCACACATCTATCGCTACGAAACCAATGGTACGAGTGCGAATTTCCTCTTCCCGTTTTACTACCAAGATGATGCTACAACCCCTGATTACACGTGTGGAGTAGGAGATGACGAAGCTTGGGGTACGAGCGGTTTTGGTCTCACTTTTGTTGGTGATACCTGTACTGATCCGCTTCACGGATCGTGTACTCTCAAAGATTTTGAAAGTACCCGCATTACCTATGTTGATGACGAGAACGATACTGATGCAAGTCTCGCAGAAACATACAATGCCTTTGCTTCAAACCCGCTCAGTGTGTCAATCTCGAGTTATCAAACGAACACACGAGTTGGTAGTTATCGCAGGCATACATGTAAAGACCCTAGCGCTGCCAATTACGATCGGTTCGGAATTCACGATGCCTCATTGTGTAATTACGTTATCAGTAGCGCAACAAACACGAGTGAATCCGAACGATACGCATACCTCATAAACATGATAGAAACGCTTACGAAACGATTACAAGAATTGCTCAATCGATAACCGTCCGGTATCGGATGGTTTTGTTTTTGGTATAGTGCATGTATGAACAAAAAATTCCTCTGGAAAATTGAAGAGTTGTGGAAGCAGTACTACATGCCCACTCATCAACAATGTATTCCTGGGGTAGATGCGAATTATACTGATGATATTTCTCAATACCATTCGCGTTTTCATTGTGTACATCAGTTTGATTTTACTCCATCATCCCAACCCGTTTTTTTTGATGATGCTGGTGGTTATGTTGGACTCGCACACTGTCAAGTTGCAAACGTTGCAGAAAAGATTGTTTACCTTGTTGATAATCACAATGAGATACTCTATCCATTAGTTGAGATAAAAGAAGCAACAGGAAACGTGTACAATATTGTCCATATTGATGCGCATACTGATGACGCTGAATTTCAAAGAACGAAAAAAACTGACCTCAACCTCAAAAATATCAAGGAATACATAGCTGAAACGAGAATTTCAGATTTCTTTGATGCGGTTTCCGAGGCGAATGTAATTGGTCAGATTTTCCGCGTGTGCCATTCTGATAGTTTTGAATTTTTCCTTCCACCCGAGGAGCCGTACATCTTATCCCTCGACATTGATATCTTTGGTCCCGAGGGAGATTTCACTGACCTCGAATCAAAGGTTCGCGTTATTGCACAGGCATGGGGCAGAGCAGAGGCGGTGGTGATTGCGACAAGTCCGGGGTTTATTGAGCAAGGGTTTGCCCAAAAAATTATTGAAATATTTCTAAAACAAAAACCCTAATATTGTATATACAATTAAAGGGTTTTCATTGATATTCTTTATTTTTTCGAAACAGTTTGAAATCTTTTTTGGCTATTTAAATATTCATTTTTTATACGATACCCATATCCTTTAGGATTTGAATTTCTTTTAAGATAACCTGAATCAAACCATCTTTGAACTATTGCATGAATGCTATTTAAGGATATTTTCTTATTCGTTAATTCCTCCAACTTCTTTTTGATTAGAGGTTCTCTTACGTATCCATTTGGAAATTTTACATTCAGTTCTCTTAATATATTAAAAACCATATCAGACAACTCTCCTTTGCTTGTTTTACGTACGGATATATTAGAATTTAGAATTTTAAAAATTGAAAATTTTTCTGTTCCAGATATATTTTCTAAATAACCTTCTGCTTTTTTTCTAGAAAGAAAAAGACTAACTTTATTTAAACTTATCTTTAACTCCTGAGCTACTTTCGATGATTTGAATGTAGTATTTTCGGGCTGTTTCTTTAACCAGTCGACAATTCTTTCATAATCAGTTTTAGACTTTTTTGTCATTGTTTCCAGTTTTTAGTTAATGTTCTGTGTTTTATATTATCACATATATTCTATGTTAGCAAGTATGTGTATAAACTCCCTAAAGCATTTTTAGGTCGAAAATAATGATCTAATAATCTGTATAATCAAAAATTAGTCGTGTTTTTACTTGAATACCGATTTTTATTCTCAAAAATAACGAGAATAAATATTCTTGTCGTATCGTCATTTTCTCACTCATATATATAATACTTTCCTGACTTGAC
>JAGQMO010000039.1 GCA_020428615.1 Patescibacteria group bacterium
AAATCAATTCCACGTAAAATTAGTGACATATGTGTTTATAGTTTTAATTTGTTAAACAATTTTCCTCACTATACCTGTATAATTGACTTTGTAAATAAAGTTATCAAAATAAAAACACCTATAGTGTTTTTATTTTGGTTCAATACTCGCAGGATCAATATAAAGACACAAATTTTTCGGTGTCGGATCTTTGAGAAGCGCATCAGCGATTTGTGTTTCTATGTCATCCTGGATCACGCGTGCGAGCGGTCTAATACCAAATTTAGGATCGTGTCCCTTCCGTGCAAGTACTTTTACCAATTCATCAGTAACAATAATTTCTAAATTATGCTGTTTTAAAATATGTGTATTGAGCTTGTTCAACATAATCGTGGCGATTTCTTCAATTTCAGGACGCTTGAGCGATTGGTAGAGTATGGTGGCGTCAAACCGATTGATGAACTCCGGTCGCAAAATGCCAGCTCGCACAATATGATCGATCAGAAGCTCCTCGGATTCGGTCTCATTTTCTATCATGTACACAGCTCCCGCATTTGAAGTACAAATAATAATGGTATTTCTGAATGAAATGAGGCGTCCTTCGGGGGTGTGTATTTGTCCTTCATCAAGAATCTGCAAAAAAAGATTTAGAATATCAGGATGCGCCTTTTCAATTTCATCAAAAAATACAAGAGAAAATGGTGATTCTTCAACATCAGCTCCCAATCGTTCAAGAAATCGATCGAGTGTATCAAGTTCACGGAACTCAGACATATCAAACCGAATCATCATGTGTTCCCCACCAAAATAATAGGTTGCAAGCATTTTTGCCGTGTACGTTTTTCCTACTCCAGTAGGACCTAAAAACAAGAACGACCCGATCGGTTTTGGCGAGTCAGCAACGCCAGCTCGACCTCGTTTCAGTGCAGAGGCGATAGCGTGAAGAGCTCGGTCTTGACCAATGACATGATGTTTCAGCACTTCTTCAAGGTGAATCAAAATATCTTTCTCTTGTGTTTTGAGTGCTCCTAGTGGCACATTAGTTTTTTGAGAAATGAGCTGTTCAACATGTTCTTGAGTAATCACTTCTTCGGGCAACGTTAAAAGCTCTTCGAGAATATCAATTGATTTCTCAGGTTGAGCAGTATTCATCATAAGTTTGTTCGTAAGCGCAATAACCGTAGAGAGAACAGTCTTGTCCATACGCGACTGTTGGCGGTGAGATTGGGTCCAATCCTCTAGGTATAATAACGTAACCTCATCATTCGGCGGATACATTTCAACGATCTCTGACACACGCATGAGGTTGCTATGGTGTTTATACGTTCCATCATACGAAGCCCAATCCGTGGTCAGAATCATCTGGAAGTAATTGTTATCAAGGTACGGCTCGAGAATTCCAACGATATTGAACCGTTCAATGTTTTCAATAACGAGAACTACATTGCGAGCTTTGATGGCTTCCTTGATACATGCTTGAATATCCCCAACAGCCATTTCTTCTGGAAATAACTGGACGAGACGTTTTCCATTGAGTGCCGGAACTGATAAATCCCGATACATTTGACGAGCCAGATATCCGAGTCGGGTTGATTTCCCGACTCCTTGAGATCCAACAACCAGTACATTTTGCTGTGTCGCACGAGAGAGGACGCGTTCCATTTGCTCGATAGCTTTATCATGGTCAATCACCAATACTTCTGGCATGTGACGCAAATCACGACCGTGTTTATCGAGTTCCCAGGTAACAGGATACGCCCATTCGCGCCCCAACGATCCAAGCGTAACGAGTTTTTCAAATGAAATACGAATAGGAACAAAAGCAAAAATCGGCAGAAGAATACAAGCAAGCAAAAGTGTTAACAAACCTAACAGAATAGTTCCCGATCTCACCAAAAAACCAAAAATAACGGCAAACAAATAGAAAGTTGCTTGTTCCACCCACTTCCAAATACCTCGTTCAGTGCTGGAATATCGTTCCTGTCGCCACGGCACCAAGAGCGTTCTCAACAAGCCACCAATAGAAAAATAATAGAGTATGAATTTTACCAGTACACGCCATGATTGTAAGCCGGTTTTCATGCCTTTAAGTATACCATTAAATGGTTTCCTCTATGATGAGAGGTTACACACAGATTGTAATGCAGCAATATCAGTATCAGTTAAAACTCCCTTTTGATTTTGTTCATTCAAGAGGTAGTACATAACAGAAGCCGGATCATTAACGTGATCAAGACCAAGAACATGACCAAATTCGTGAACCAAGAGTGTATGGAGTTCATCTATCCCATCGTATGAATAGACATTAATTTCAGTTCTGTCGGTGTTTCCCGCATCAAATTCATGACCGGTTGCAAATAGGTTATTGTAGACTGCAACGTTGTCATTGTATCGTTCAACCTTTTGATTATTTTCTTCAGCAATCCGGTTCACTTGGGCAAGCAATGTTTTCACTTCGCCCGCTTTGTTTTCTAATGACACTGCATCATCTTGGAGTGCTTGATACTCTTCCTCAGGAGCACCTCCCTGACTGTTCCAATACGTGACATCATCCTCATACTGAGCCAATTTTTGTTCATACTCTTTTTTAGATCGTTCGTAACGATTGACAGCCGACTGATACCTATTTTGCAAACTTTCAATTGACCCTTGCTGTGTCCCCAATGTTTGTTCAAGGTCATTTCCTTTATAGAGTCGTTCTTGTTCGTCACTCCAAATCAAATTCACTTTAAAATCAGATCCAGGAACATATTCAAAGAATTCTTGTTCAGCTGCATCTTCCCATGAAGATTCTGCGAGTTGTATTTGATGAATAAAATCTTCACGAGACATATTGAATCGTTCATCAAATATGCCAATATCATACTGTACAACGTCTCTGCATGGATTTCGAAGAAACGCATTCCAAAACAACATAAGACTGAGTCCGAGCATTCCATAGAGAATAATAATACGTACAAGCTTCATATTCTATAGCATAGCAAAAAAACCGAGAGGAGGTATAGTCTATACCTTAAAATAATAAATAATTATTGAAGGATAGCACTGCGATTTTCATGAAAATATAGTACTATATATAGTGTAGAGTATGATGTTCCATGCAAAAGTATATTTGTGGCGTACCATTTTTTTCACGGCACTTATGAGCGTCTTTTTTGGGATTTCTCCAAAGGACGCATTTGGGCTCGACATTCAAAATCTTGACTATCAAATGAATAATCAAATCGTGAATAATATCTCTGAACACACGATCACGTTTGATAGTGTCTCTCCTATTGCTATAGGGAATAGTTTGTCAATTACCTTCCCTAACGAATTTACATTCAATACGACTCCAGTCCAATCTGATGTCGAAGTTCGCGTTAATGGTGTACTCCTCGGATCAAGCGAATGGTCTTTTAGCAAGTCTCTCAACACACTTTTCATTGCATTTCAAACAACAGCAGCTCCAGGAAGTGATGTTGAAGTAACACTTACACAGGATGTTGACCTCATGAATCCTGCGGCACATGATAACTATGACATTAATCTTGGGGTTAACTCGAGTTTTGTTGCAACTGCCGAAGTATGGATTTTCCCAGAATCAAACATTACCGTAAGTGCCGCAGTGCTCGGTGAACCTGTTGTTGTTGGAGGCGGTTCTGGTGGTGGTGGAAGTTGCTATAACTGTTTCTTTAACGACACACAACCATTTTTTGATGAACAAGGAATTATTATTTCATTCAAAGGATTCAGTGCACCTCGAGGAACAGTTCAACTTTCTATTGATGATTATTTTGTAGGCACAACATCTGTTGATAATGCTGGTGTATTTCTTATTTCAGTTGATAATGTTTCCTCTGGGTTCCATACCTTTGAATTTGTGGGACTCGACCAAAATGGAGTAGAAACGAGTCCATATATTCTTACACTCAGCGTTGGAGATCGAGGATTCGTATACGCCAACGATGTTTTTCTTTCTCCAACGATTACCGTTGAACCTCGAGGTGATTACGGTTTAGTATTGTACGGCTATACTGTACCCTACGCCGAGCTCGACCTGAATATTGATGGTTACCTTATTGGAACAGTCGTTGCAAATGGAAATGGTTTGTACTTCTTTGAAACCTTACTCGATCAATTTGAAATTGGTGAACACACACTAGAAAGTTTTTTAAAGGGAACAATAAAAAATCTTAGTTCTGGAGAAAAAACATTCATTATTGATCCAGTCTTTAATTCAGATCAAAAACAACTCCAGTTCATAGGAGATCCACTCTTTGACGTCTTACTCAATCAACCACAACAGGAAGAAACGTTTTCGCTGACAGACACAATTCCATACGCAATTTCATTTATCTTCGGAGCGTTCATCCTATGGGGAGGTATTCGAATACGGTACCATGTAAAGAATCGAGATCCGTATATTTCTGACTATGAAGATTAAATACACAATGAGATATATTGCTGTTGTCTGTGCGGTTGTTACAATTTCCTGCATGCCAGTTTTGGTATTTGCCCAAGCCGGTAGCGTCTCATCAACTATTTCAATTACTGGGAGTGAGCGTGTTGCTGCTGGAGATACACTTCCGGTCAACATTCAATTGCTTAATTTCGGAACACCAGGAGAAAACGTTGATGTATCGCTTAATTTCGTAGTACGCAATGAACTCCAAGAAATTGTTCTGAACAGAACTGAAACCGTTGCGGTTCAAACGACTGCTTCTTTTACGCGTTATTTTCAGATACCAAAATCCCTTAACCCTGGTCACTATGTGTTAAACCTCGATGTCAATTATCGAAACCAGAAATTTCCAGCCATAGCGGAACAGCGATTTATCGTTGAACGTCAATTTCTGGGATATGGGATTTCCAAATGGTACCCAGCAGTCCCGTTTGGTCTCGTTCCCTTTGTGTACATCTTTTTGAAAAGACGAAGAAGAGAAAAATATCAATCAGTCGCTGATCGAGATTACAGCCATGTGCCTGAACAAGACCGAACGAATTATGAAATCATTCACGATATTGTGAATTTACTACACTACCACGTTGGTGATAAAAAAATCCGAGAAATTGCAGCACACATACCTGGACTCATTCTCAATCAATCAAATTCGCATGTTCAAAAAATTGACGGTTCAATGGAAAGAATTATTTCTCAACTCATTCATGAGTACGAAACCATTATGGGCAAAAGAGTAAATATCATTTCGCAACCATCATTCAAGAAAAAACGCGTTCAAACACATTAACGCGAGGTACTTTATTATGAGTAAAAAACATGCACAAAAGAAAATCCTCATTGTCGAAGACAACAAGAAGTTAAACAATATTCTTCTCGAGAAACTTGTGAGAGAAGGGTTTGTTGTATACACCGCATTCGATGGCGAAGAAGGGTTGCAACTGGCATACGAACGGCAACCTGATTTAATCCTGCTTGATATTCTCATGCCGGTTCTTGATGGTTTTGAATTTATGGAACAACTTAGAAATAATGCTTGGGGTAAGAAAGAGAAAGTTATTATCTTGACCAACGCAAGTATTAAAGACGAACGAGTAGCAAAAATGGTTATTCAAAAAGACCCTATTGCCTTCCTCTCAAAATCATCTACCAAACTTAAGGATCTTGTAAGATATATACGCTACGCATTTGATGATGAATAAAAAATACGCAAAACAATGCGTATTTTTTATTTTTTACGATCAGAATCAGTTTTGATTTTCTTCTTTTGTGCGGGTTTTTTTATTGGTTGTTTTTTCTGTGTTTCTTGTTGCTTCTCAATCTCACGAATAATTGATCTCTTGTATGCCCGCCCGGCAAATTTGAGAATCATCCATACCAGCAGGAGTACTATGAGACTCAAGAGTAGAATCTGCCATGGAAATATAAAGAACGAGTAATCAGCAACTGATTCCTGTCCTGATTGTCCCCAATAAAGGCGAAGGTGAGCAGTGTACCATCCAAAATGGAATTGATGCCATTGAGAACGGGCAGTTGCAAAGAATCCCTGGGGTGTCTCACCTCTTTGCTCCCACATATTGGTGAATTTTCGAGCTGTGTTTGGGAGAACGCTTCCGTCTTTCGGATTTGCATCTAAACTGTCACGCACAAAACCGAAGGTATTACGTAATTCAATCGCACCTTTTGGAACCACCCGGTCTCCACCGGTATTACTGAATCGATAAGTGAATTCAATCGGGGGGTTAATATAAAATTTCTTTTGATCTGAGGATGCAAAATCGAGAATTCCACCACTCTCTGGAACATCACCATTCACACGAAGAAGCACTAATACACCGAGCCGTCCACCAAGTGTAATGACTGACCCATTGGGTTGAGGTGGTTGATTACCAAAGAAGAGTGCGGCAAAGTATCCTCCTGGTTCTGCAGATGCTGGAATTGAAATAGTGTACGTTACCTCAGTACGCTCCTGAGCCGAAAGTGAGATGCTCGCTGGAGCGTTCATCCAAGTTGCAAGTCCATCATCAGCACCCACAAAACGGGGGGTTCCAGTATCATCATTTGACTCGAAATTTTCAAAACTCGTATACACTGTTTGGTTTCGTAGTTTTTCGTTATAGAGTTCGATAGTACCCGTAAGAGTGGTGCCTGGATCACCTGCGATTTCCAATTTTGCAGGAGAAGCCGTAAGAGCAGATGCTGATTGGAAAAAAACAGGGCTCAATGCTCCTACAATCACAAGTATAAATGCTGCGTAAAATTTTTTCATAAAATAACAAATTAATATAACTTTGCGGGGGTAATTTCAATAAAAAAACAAATCTCCATGCACAAGCTTGTACCAAGTATACCTCAACCTTCGTGAAAACACCAAGAAAAAAACACTGGCAATCAGTGATTTTTTACAAAGAAGGATACTTTAGAAATTCGCAGTCATAGTGTACGTAAGTGTTGTAGTATATGTACCTGCTTCGGTGGAACCATCAATGTTTGCAACATAATTAATACCATATGTTTCGGTAGAAACGGGTCCTGTCTGAGTAACCACTGTGTCTGCGACTCCTGGATTCAAGTAGTAGTTAGTACCAGCATAGTTAGATGCAACAGTTCCCGTACCCGATACCACATCAACAGAGAGTCCAAACTCTTCTTGTCCGGCAGTTGGTGCTGCAGCTGATGTTATAGCAGTAATGGTATCTGACCCTGAGGTCAAAGTGGCTCCTTCAACACTCACAGTATATCCACCAGTCGCGTTTGTTGAAGCAAGGAATTGGCTTGAACCGTTTGCAACCTCTGATCCTGAACCTGTTCCACCTGTGTTGGCATAGGTAATTGAAC
>JAGQMO010000040.1 GCA_020428615.1 Patescibacteria group bacterium
TTCTTCGGCATGTTCAAGTGCTTCATGGGCATCAAGGAACACCACAACATCGAGATTTGGATAGTTCGTTTTCAAATGAGCATCCATGTCTTTTAATGAGAAAGAATCCCACATAGGTGAAATAACAGGACACAGTGAAATAGATGTGGCGAGCGGTGCAATCTGGTCAAGCATACCGAGTGCGTCTTTCGTTTCTCCTGCTCCAAATACCACATGGAGCTTACCATACGAGAGGTAGTCCAGTTTTTTGAGACTGTAGAGAGTCTTGCTCACGTTATGAGCGCCATCGAGAATGGTTAATGGTTTCTCAGAAACTGTCTCGAATCGACATGGGAGCTTGGTGTTCGTAATCCCACGTTCAGTGTGGGCACTATCGATATTCAGATACTCTCCAATCGCTCGCACTAACGCTATATTTGAATCACCCGAATAGCTGACATGCGTATACGTTGCGCCTTGTTCTTTACATTCATTTTGAAAAATCTGCAAACATTCTTTATGTTGTTCGGTCGTAAAGAAAGCGCTGTGTGGTTTGATGATTCCCGCTTTTTCATATGCAATCTCCTCAAGGGTATTACCAAGGAGATGTGTGTGATCAAATCCAATATTTGTGATCGCTGTCACTACAGGATGTGAAATAATATTTGTAGAATCGTACCGACCACCCATACCAACCTCAAGCACGACCCATTCACATTTTTGCTGTTTAAAGTAGACCAATGCGACCGCCAAAATAATATCAAAGTATGATGGCTTCCCGTACTCGCTATTGAGGTACATGTCCCGTATTGCGGGCTTTAATGATTCAACAATATCACCAAAAGCATCAGGATCAATGTAACAATCATTTACCTGTATACGTTCAATGGTAGTGGTGGTTGCAGGAGACGATGTTGATCCAACCGTATACCCCGCCTCACAAAGGATAGTGTGAAGCAAAGCGGTTGTGGTTCCCTTGCCCGCTGTACCGGTTACATGAATGTATTTAAAATCTTGTTCGGGATTGCCAATACGATCCAAGAGTTCTTGTGTGCGCAAGAGGTACTTCCCCAAATCCTCAGGTTTTCGTTCTCGCATGTATTCGAGCGGGGTTTCGAGTTTTCCAAGATTTTCGAGAAATGCCAAAGCATCATAGTACGGACCAAAATTCATAGTAAGAAAAGTATAGCAAAATAGGACTTTTTATGTACAATACGTTGGTATTTTAATGTATGAAAGAATCTAAGAAAAAGTATATTGTGTACGTTGGAAACATCTCAGCTTTCCGCGAAACACTTGAAACACACATACAATCAAAACGACTTCCCTGGCAGATCGTGGTTCTTGTACCTCGCGACCAAGAGAAAAAAACTCAACAGACCGAATACTATCGCGAAATTTTCGTTGACTTTAACAATGCAGAAGAGATTCAGTCAGCTATTGAAAGTCTTGGTACACAAATCATTGCGGTAGTGAATCGAGGAGAGCGATACATACCGTTGTTTCAAAAAATACTCCCTTACCTTCCACAACATATTCTGGTGCCTACCCAGCAAGCACTTACTAATGCAACTGAAAAAACAGCTATGCGAAAAGCTTTTTCTAGGTACGATAAATCAATCACACCTAAGTTTGAAATCATCACCGATAGTAACGATATTGATATTGATAAAATCGCAAAACGACTTGAATTTCCAGTGATTGTAAAACCGTCTGGCCTCGCACAAGCAGTACTCGTTCAAGCAGCCCACTATCCGAACGAACTCAAAGAGATTCTCAAAAAAATGGAAACTGCCATGAAACGCTCTTATCATGAGATGAAAGGTCGAGGAATGCCGAGTATTCTTGTCGAAGAAATTATAGAAGGCGATCAATATTCCATCGAAGCGTTCGTTGACGATATTGGCAATGTCTCATTCTGTCCATTCATAAAATACACAACCAGTGCTCAAAAGGGATTCGATGATTTCTTTAGCTACGAACAAACGACACCAGCAACTATTTCAAAAGAATCGGCTCAAAAGGCAAAAGAAGTAGCCATCAAAGGCATTCACGCGCTCGGTTTACGAAATTCCGCAGCACATATTGAACTCATCCGGCGCGAGGGTGAATGGAAGATTGTTGAGATTGGAGCACGATTGGGTGGATTCCGTTCAATGATGTATAAAAAATCATTTAACATTAACCTTGATATTCAAGATATTAAAATACATCTTGGTCGCAAACCTACACTTCCTCGTACAAAGAAAGGATATACATCGGTAATTAAGTTTTTTGCAAAAGAAGAAGGAATCATCACAAAAATAATCGGTATCAAAAAAGCACAAGTGCTTCCGAGCTTTGTAGAAACGGTACAAAAATTAAAAAAAGGTGATCGTGCACGATTTGCAAAAAATGGTGGTATCTACGTATTTCGAGTGACACTCTTTAATGAAAACAAAGCTCAATTTATTGAAGACAAACGTAAGCTTGAAAAAATGGTACACATTGAAACGAAAAAGAATGGAATTAAAAAATAACCCTATCTATAATGGGTTATTTTTTTAAAAATTATAAAAGCCATTCAGAAATAAAACCTTTATATTCTTGTTTCTTTGTTTCAGATAGTTGAGAATACGTTCCAACCTTTCCACGACATTTATCCGATCCACACAAACATTCACCACTAGGTATTTCCCAGTCTGAATCTTCTGCCATTGCATAGTCAATTGTCAGCTCTTCACCAGCTTTAATATTTCGCATAGCTACAATATCAAATAAATCTTTAACACCACAGTTTGGTTCACATGAGTGATTTATATTATTCACCACTCCTTCACTCATCCTCCATTTATTTTTTGCAAAAGGCAATGCTCGATCTCTTATCCCCTCAGGTAAAGAAGATGCTTTACTTGAAGTATAGATATCACCGTAAAAACCACCTATAAATTCACCTTTTGAAATGTCGGTGTTTGTATAGATGCCAATACCTTTTTGATTTTTCTGAAAAAAAACTTTTGAATTATCTGCCTTACGAGGTAATACATCAAATTCATAATCACAACACTGAAAATAATTAGTAGTAAATTGAAGTGCGTTATGAATACTGAAATCGCTACACGTGTATATATCTACCGTGATAAGTCTCTTGGGCGTCTCCCAAAGATACAATTGTGTACCAGATTCTGCCCACATAACCCATGCCTCACAACCATCATAACGTTCAGGAAATTTCCGTTCTGCCCAATTATTTGAAATAGGGCCAAAAATAATAGTCATTCCAAGAACATTAGATAATTCATTTAAATATTTTTTTATTGATTGAATAGATACGTTGAAACTTTTGTCATAGATACCTTCGAAAATAAGGCGTTTTCTTGTAATATTTGGTGCAATATGTTTCATAGTTCAATTATGTTAGTGTTTCTCCTATCATAAAAAAATTGTTTGACATTGCAAAAATATGTATTATTTATTGCATTTACTAAACTTTTGGTTTAGTATGTATATATGTTTTTTGCGAAAAATAATTCAAATAATAAAAACCTTATTATTGAACTACTCTTCTCTGGTCCAAAATCAGGGAAGCAAATTCTTAATTTTATTAATTCAAAAAAACCTATGGCAACTGAGCAGGGTATTTATAAATCACTACGTCAACTGAAAGCAATGAAAATAGTTACAAGATATAAGGGTTTTTATGAACTTCATCAAGAATGGGTTACTAAATTATCAAAAGCCACAAAAAATGTAACTCATAAAGATGCGTATGTAGAAAAATCATTCTCTAACCTAAAACCAGGCGAGCGAATATCATACATTGTTTCCTCAGCTCAAGAAGCTGATTCGTTATGGTCACATATGTTAGGCGTACTTGTAGAAAATCTTCCAAACAAAGAGCCAGTGTTTACATATGTGCCACACGATTGGTTTGTGTTAGCGAGTTTAGAAAGTGAGAAGTGGCAAATTAACAAAATATTACAATCTGGACATACGTATCTTGCAACCACAGGAAACAATACTGAACTAGATATATACACAAGAAAAATAAATAAGAAATTAGGTATCCAAATAAACAATCAAGAAAAACCTTTATTTGAGAAGCAAGAATATTATTTAAATATTTTTGGAACCATTCTTATTGAAGTTTATATTGATAAACAAACTGCTCAAGAAATACATGTTTTCTTTAATAAACATAGATTTTATACAAAAGATGCCGGGATTGAATTAGAAAGAATCATAAAGAAGCGCTCTAGAATACGTATTGTGGTATCAAATAATCCTAAGAAGTCTGCCCTCTTAAAGAAAAAACTCTCAAAGAATTTTGCGTTAATTTAAAAATAACCCTAGAAATGGGTTATTTTTAATCCTTCCGTACAAATAATGGCTCATCCGGCATTTTGGCTTCGGTTAAACACGTTTGAATCTTTTGTGCTGTTTCTGGCATATACGGATAGAGAGATATCGCAAGACGAGAGAGTTCCCCTGCAAGATAATGCACATCCTCATGAGCGCCTTGTTCATCTTCTTTAATTTTCTTGAATGGTTGGTGTTCTGCAATAAATTGGTCGAGGTCTCCAATAAGTCTCCAGATTTCTTCCATAATGACATTGAGATCAAACTCTTCGATGTGTTTATGGTGATACGACAACACTGGCTCGTGTTCAAAGTTCATATCTGAAATATCCACGCCATAGCTAGTAACCATTTTCATAATACGCTGAACGAGGTTGCCGAGACCATTCGCCAGGTTTGCATTGTACGCTTCATGAAACTTTTCGAGTGTCATATCAGAATCTTCAAATGAGTGTATATGACGCAAGAGGTAGTAACGGAGTGCGTCTGTTCCATACTCGGCAACGAGATCGTAGGGATTTATAACATTACCGAGTGACTTAGACATTTTCTGCCCTCCTGAATTGATAAATCCATTAATAACGATGTGTTGGGAATTCGGTAATCCTGCAGCATAAAGCATGGCTTGCCACATAGCGGCTTGCTGCCGTACGTTATCTTTACCTGCATATTGCACCGGTTCACCTTCAGTCCAATACGTTTCAAAAGCAGTCAGATTCTCAGGCCATCCCAATGTTGAGATGTAATTTACAAGGGCATCAAACCAAACATACATGACGTGTTCGTCATCCCCCGGTACAGGAATCCCCCACGGCATTTTGGTTTTCAACCTGGAAATTGAAAAATCTTGGAGTCCTCCTTCAACAAATTTTTTTATTTCATTGAAACGAAAATCAGGAATGACAAAATCAGGATGTGCTGTATAGAAATCCTTGAGAAACGCTTCACACTGTGAAAATTTAAAAAAATAATTTTCTTCGTCAATGAATTCAAGTTCTTGATGTGGATGAATGGGACAATGTCCGTGCACGAGCTCTGAATCTGTCTTTTCGAGTTCGCAACCAATGCAATATTTTGCTTGATAAGTTTTTTTGTAAATATAACCGTTATCGCTACATCGTTTCCAAAATTCCTGTGCTGCAGTGACATGCGATGTATCAGTCGTGCGGACAAAGTGAATATCTGAAGAGAGATTCAACAATTCAATGAGACCCTTGAACCTTGCTGCATATCGGTCAACATATGTTTGAATATCTTCACCTGATTCTTGGGCTTTCTCCCATATTTTAATTCCGTGTTCATCTGTTCCAGTATTAAAAAAAACGTCATATCCGCGAAGCGTATAGTACCGTGCAATAGCATCTGCACGGACAATTTCCATAGCAAAACCAACGTGCGGATCGCTATTTACGTACGGGAGTGTTGTAGTTATGTATTGTTTTGCTTTCATAGTACAAATATTAACGTTTATTGATAACAACCGTTATCTCTTCATGTTCAATAAGTGGGGGGCGCTTTGCTGATTTTCGTTTTTCTGATTCAGCAATAATTTCCATCATAAAGAGTGCAATTGGCATAGCAAGTAAGAGTCCATATAACCCAAAGAGTTTGGCACCTATAATGACGGCAATAATCACAACAAGAGACGGTACGCCAGTGAGTTTTTTTACAATCAATGGTTGTAGTCCAAGATCAAGGACTTGTTGCAATACAAAATAGAAAATAATAACCCCAAGACTCATCCAAATCCCTCCCTCAGCAAATGCAAGTACTATTGCCGGAATGAGGGCAAGAAAAATACCATACGGAACAAGACCAAACACACCAGCCAAGAGCGCGAGAAGAAACGCATAGGGAATACCTGCGAGTGCTAATCCGGCATACGTCAGAACAGTGAGAATCAGAGCAATTACTAATTGACCTCGAAACCATGAACCGACTTTTCGTTGAACACGATGCCAAATTGAAATGACCGTTTCTTCATATTTGAGCGGTGTAAAAATGCGCAACATGTGATCAATACCATTGTGATTAACACTCAAGTAAAATGACACAACAAAAATAATAATTAGATTCAAAATGCCACCAAAAATATTCAGTGCCCCATTGCTCAACCATGTACGAAAACCAGCATCTTTAAACTGGTTAATGATATTGGTGATATCGACATCAGCATTAAATTGGGTGAGAAGTGTATTGCTTCCGATAATGTTTTGCATCTCAGGATATACTTGTGCCAGAGAAATAATCTCTCGAGCAATAACTGGGAGCACAAATATGAGCACCGCACTAAACAGGATAATCGCAATGACATAAAACAAAATGACCGCTCCGACACGAGGGATTTTGTATCGCCCTACATATATAACAAAATCTTCAATAAAAGTAGAAATAATGAGCGCTACTCCAAGTACGAGCAAGAAATCGCCAATAGTCCACAACGCATAGAGCAGTGCCCCAATGAGCGCCACCTCAAAGAGGTTATGTTTATCAAAGTGAATACGTACATCATTCATACTCCCATACTATCACAGACACTCATGTATGACGACAAGTGTGGTAAAATCGAAGTATGGAATTTGTGCAACTCTTAACGATGCTGATGGCGATTATCTTTGTTTCAAAGGTAACCGCAAAAGTCACGGGAACCGTTGATATTTTATGGTATATCTTGTTCGGACTTATCGGAACACAATATGTATTTCATATTGACCCAAGTCTACTCGAGAATTGGTCGGTTCTGGGGATTATATTCATCATGTTCTATGCTGGCTGGAAAGAAGATCTCATTGCTTTTATTGCAGATCTTTGGAAGAACAAATGGATTGCGTTGATTGGGGCTGCGGGGCCTTTTGTAGGAGCATTCATTGCGTACAATCTCCTGAATTTCACCCTGCAAGAATCAATTGTTGCAGGATTTATTTTTACATCAACTGCTATTCCCTACACTATCGGTGTTTTGCGAAGTCTTGGTCTCGAACAAAGTTTGGCTGCAAAAACAGCTACATCTTCAGCAGTTGTTGATAATTTTATTAGTGTGCTCCTTGCGGTGGGAATTCTCCCTGCATATGCACTGTTAGTTGCAAACGGTGGAGACGCTATCGGATTTAATGATATTTGGTTTCAACTTTTGGAACAAATAGGACTCATCGTTTTTGCATTTATTATTTTTGGGATTCTCGGATTACTTATATTACCTGACGCACGAATGCACATGCGAATGAATATTCCTCATGTTTTCCAGCAAAACGGTGCTATGGCGCAAGTTACGTACTTTATCTACAAAATACGACAAGCTCCTGGATTTTATGAAGTGTCAAAAATAATGTCGAACATGCGCATTGGAATACCAATGACATTGTTGTTAGTATTTGGCTTGGCCTGGTTGGCTGATAGTCTCGGTTTGCATCCGGCAATTACCGCATACCTCGTTGGACTCATGTTACATGTTGATATGTTCCATGAGACAAAAATCCATAACCCTTCTGATGCAGAAACGCCTATTACCTACAAGAATTTAGGAGTATTTTTCTATTTCGTTCAAGAATGGATCGGTCCGATTTTCTTTATTCATTTAGGATCTCAATTGATTGCTAACTGGTCACAAGCAGGCACGGTCATATTCTACGCACTGATAGCTGGTATTATCATCGCATTTTTCCAATTTTGGTCAGCATATTTTGCCGGACGAAAAACATCAGGATTACCAGAATACGAAGCAACACTCCTTGGTCTCGGAATGCTTCCCTACGATATTATTGCGTTTGTCGTACTCG
>JAGQMO010000041.1 GCA_020428615.1 Patescibacteria group bacterium
CATCTCCGGAGGCAACATCGTATGGAATTGCTGTTCCAATACCAGATGGTACAGAACCCGCGGTAAAGAGTCCAGATCCATCATTCTTCCATAACCGAGAAGAAGAATTATAATGACCGGCAAAAATATCAATGTCACCATCACCATCAAAGTCTCCTGAGGTGCTGGAATAAATTTTGAAGCCATCCATTGATGTAATATCAGTTTTTTGGAATACTCTGATTAATTGATTGCAACGCTGGAGAACACCAGTATCAATTACACATAGTGGGGCAAAAGGTTCAGCTGTCGCATCAGCAAGAGACTCAATACGGATCACTCCATCAACCTGAAGAATCGGATCTCCTGAATTATAGTTTTGCAAACTCGGAAACCCAACAAAGAGCACGTGGGCTGCTCCATTTTGATACGCAATAAAATTATCAAAAATCGATGTACCCACCAAACGAAATACGGTTGGGTTCGGTGCACCTCCAGGATTAAATACATAATTGTTTCCAAGTGTCGGTATCCCTCCTCCACCATAGGACGCTTGTGTCTGGAGCGCTTTTGGTGCTAGTTCAAATTGGAAAAGATCCAAAACACCGGGTTGATTCGCCCCTGAGTTTCCCCCCGATGTCAAAAATCGGTTATTGAGTACTGTTGTTTGAGCATGCAATTTAGAAAATCCAACAAAAATAACAATGATCAAAATCCCCAACCCGACACCAGATATGATATTTTTTCTCAGTAACTTTTTCATAATTTTTTATACATAAATACTTAGAATTATCCGGAACAAATGGTTAATGTACCTGAAGCAGTCGCGCATACCTCTCGCTGTGTTGTGGTATCGACCGGGGCAAAATTATTTCCTCCGTTCACACGACCAAGCCCTTGAATGAGCATGCTGTCATTCACTCCAACTGCCTCAATCAACAGTGCCGGAAGAATACCTATGAGAGATCGTTCTGATGGGTTATACAGAGCAAGATTAGTTACTGTTACCGTTTCAAGCACGTGGGCGTTTTGATTCACAACAATATTAGAGAATACCCCTCCGCCAGCCACATCGAGACAGGTATAGTTCATTGTTAAAAGATGATCAAAGGTAGTACAAGCAGAATCGTAAGAAAACCAATTCGGTATTGACGAACTCCCAATAGCAAGCGATCCGATACGAGACATCAATGTCGAAGTTGGACCAAGAAACGGTTCAACGGTTGAGTTTTGAGCAGAAACCAGCGACACTCCAGCACTCATAACTAACGCAAGTAATAAACCGAAGACAACTGAACGCACACTTTTCATATGTATTTTTTTTACTAATGTTTTCATAATATATCTAAAGGTTAACAAATTTGCTCTGTATAACCGTTCACCTTACAGTTACAAATGCTTGGTGCAGATGTGTAGCAGAACCTTTCGTAATAGAGCGTATCTCCATTTGTAGGATTGGTAGTGATAGAAGAATTTGCCGTCGGTAAATCAATCACTGTTGTAGCAGGAGGTGGTGTAACCGCACCATTACAATCCATGGCCCCCATGGTATATGGTGAATCATCTCCTGTATTGACCGGATCGTAGAGAGGCCCACGAGTCCACAGACCTGGCCGTTCTCCTGTTGAAAATGATGGGGTACCTTCCGGATCACTTCCACAAATGAAGTAGTAGCCATTATAGGTTTGTTTATCAGCCGCACAGGTGAGGTTCGTTCCATTTGCTGAACATCTCCACAACCATTCGGTTGCGGTATCAGAGAGGTCACTATAAGTTCCTACATCACAACCAGTTGCTGTATTAGTCGCTGGTTGACTTGTATAAACACCTGTATAGGGTTTACAAGCAGGATTTGCTGGCGGAGCGATGTCTGCGGTACATGGGGTATCATCAATACCACCATTTGACCCAAGACATGACCACTTAAACTGTGTTGAACTGTCGACAATGTCAGTATAAGTACCTGCGAGACACCCAGTTGAATTATTTGTTGCTGGTTGACTGGTATACATACCACTATACGTTCGACACTGTCCATTTGTAGCAAGTATACGATTTGCTTGACATGAATCGTTCGTTCCACCACCTGTTCCATAACACGTCCAAGTATAGTTCGTTGGGTTGGTTTGAACCGAGCCGGCATTTCCTGCGTTACAGAGGCCAGTTGTTGGTGGTGTTGAATAGGTATGACCTGCAGCAGGTCCACACACTCCATCAACTGGAATAATACGGTTTGCCTGACACGCAACTGATCCACCAGATCCCGTACACGTCCAGTCATAGGTTGTCGAGTTTGTGGTCACCGCTGATGCCGTTCCAGCCGAACAGAGGTTTGATGTTGGTGGTGTTGAATAGGTATGACCTGCAGCAAGACCGCACGATCCAAGGGTTAGGTTTGGACACAAAACAATATCTCCCTCTTGTGTTACACACACGTCTCTGTTTCCTGTTGAGTTCACGAGGTTCGTTGCTAATACGTTACCATCAACACTCACCTTTTGAATCGGTGAAGTAAGATTGTTGATTCCATGTGGTGTATTCCAAAACGAAATGGATGCACCAGTATCACTCGACACATAAAGATTTTTAAAGAACACCGCATCTTCAAGCACCGCCAAAAATGCGCCGGTAGTTGTCGCGTCAAAGAGCGATACTGATAACGGACCTCCTCGCGTATCAAGCGCGGCACCAAATGGATTACATGGATCATTTGCAGGAGCTTCAGGTGGACATTCTCCTAAACGAAGATCACTAATGACTTGCTCTGATCCTCCTTGGTGAAGAATAGCTTTGGTTATTTCACCAGGAAGACCGTATCCAGAACTAATGTTTAGTGTCGCTCCACTTGCCGTTCCAATGCCTACAACAAGAACGAGCAGAACAATCATTGCATGAGCGAAATTTATGTGTTGTGTGAAAAATTTTTTCATAATAATTACGTATTAATTAACCTACACCTCTTTGAACTCAGGAATAACGACACCACTTGTTGGATCGACACAATCATCATTAGTACAATCGCTACCGCAACTTGCAATCGCCGTTCCATAGACCTCACTACCAGAACCGTCACCAATACATTTTAATTTGAAGACAACTGGTGTATTTGATTCGGTAATTGATCCTCCTGCGGTTTCTCCTGATGTATTTTGTGTTGGACGAGAACCTGGTGACGCCCATAATCCAACATCAGTTTCACAATCAGATACATCAACCGAAGTCCATTGAATTTCAGGCGCTCCGATTGGGCATGATTCTTGGTAAAGAATATTCACACCATCAAGAATCAAATTCACTGTTTCATCGCAATCGCCAGCAGTGGTTTCAATGCTCACATTTGAAAAGTCAATCCATCCGGCACCAACGAGATCGTCATCGGTCTCTCCAGCTCCGCCAATGGTGTAATCACCGTTTGTAGCAAGTCCAACAAATCCTCCAGGGTCAGTTGTATAGGTTACTGGTGATAAATCAATCGTAGGGTCCCAATTACCCCATGCATCGGGATTGTTTAATACTGATTCAAATTCAGCTGTTTGAGCAATAATATTGGCTGAATTCGTTTGACCAAAATCAACCCAACCAATATACGGACTCCAACCACGACCATCCCAACGTTCCGTCTGACGATTATAGCTTACTGAAAACTCTTGTGTGGTTGTTCCGTGTCCAATTTCAAGAGGATCGTCATTCCAAGACTCAGTACTCATATAAATTGGTCCGATTGCTTCAGTTTCAGCATAACCATATAAATTTCCAGAGGTTTCTCCTGGTGTACATTGTGCGTATACGGATGTTGGAGAAAACTGAATAAATCCTAATCCGGCAACAAGCAGCATTCCTGCAGTAAACGAGCTGTATAGTATTTTAGCGAAATGTTTCATATGTTTGAGCGTAGATAATGGTTATTGAGTATTACCAAAGAGAGCGTTAATTTTATCTTCTCTACTCTTCGTATCGAGTGGTGGACGCGAATTTTGAAGCGCTTCAAACGCGACTTGTTCTTGACTCGGTTCTGATACTGAATCTGGTGAAAATGGTGATGGCTGGTATGTTCGGTAGAGGTATACTCCTGCAATAATAAGAACAATAACAACAAAGATAGTCAGTACTGCTTTTTTGTTCTGATGATGCGCAGGTGTTGGCGCGTGTTCATGCATTTCTTCTGGAAAGATGCGATTGTCGCGTAGTGGATCATTCATAATAATTGAAATAAAATTGCTCGATTGATAACTGAAAAAAGTATACCACCTTTTAATATCGCAACCAAACAAGATGTGAAATAAAAAAGAAAAATCACTTATACATAAGTGATTGTTCTTTAAGCAATTACATGTCTTCTTCTGATTGAGCTTTTTCTATCGCACCCTTGAGTTCATCAAGAGACACAAAATCATCTGCCGATGGTGTTTCTGCGGGTATTTCAGAATCAATAACTTCAGGGTGTTCATTTGTTCCTGAGATATCAATTTTCCAACCGGTCAATTTTGCAGCGAGACGTGCATTTTGACCTTCCTTTCCAATGGCAAGCGAAAGTTGATCTTCAGCAACGACCACTTTTGCTTCTTTGGCGCTGAGATCGCCTTCAATATCAATCACCTGGGCTGGAGCCAGTGCATTCGCTACGTAGAGTAGTTCATCTTCCGACCATACAATGATATCAATTTTTTCTTCTCCAAGATCGCTGGTAACTGCGTTGATACGGCTCCCGCGTTGCCCAACACATGCACCAATAGGATCAACATCAGGATCGTTGCTATGCACTGCGATTTTGGTACGAGAACCTGCCTCACGCGCAATTGATTTAATTTCAACGATACCTGTTGCAACTTCTGGTGATTCAGTTTTAAAGAGTTCACGAATAATTGCAGGATTGGTTCGAGAAAGTGTCAGTCGCACACCACGCATTCCAGGTTCAACTTTATCAAGGTACACTTTGATACGTTCACCAGGTTGATACCATTCACCGCGAGTTTGGTCTTTCTTTTCAATGACACCAATGGTGCGAGGAGCAAGCTCAACGAACACCTTACCACCAACAACTTTTTGAATGGTTCCTGTAAGCACGGTACCAACCATTTTTTCATAACGCGCAAGTTTAATATCTTTTTCCGCTTCGCGCAATTTTTGCATGATGACCTGTTTCGCAGTCATTGCAGCGACACGTCCGAATTCTTCATTATCCTCAAGAGGATTATCAAGCGGAAAAATAATTTCATCTCCAAGTTTTGCATCAGCGCGCATGCGCTTGGCATCATCAAGGTACATATGGTGTTCAACGTTGAAACGAACACGCTCATCATCTTCACTAGGTTCATCTTCGACAAAATCAGGATCGTTGAGTTGCTCTTCCGTAAGCGGTGGTTTTACCATCGTATCGTCCACAACTGTTTTTACCTGAAAGAATTCAAGATCTCCAGTTTCTGGATTGAAATGAGAGCGAATCACCTGACCTTTTGCTCCGTAATCTTTCTTGTACGCAGCAGCGAGTGAATGTTCTATTGCTTCTAAAATTTTTTCACGAGGAATGTTTTTTTCTTTCTCGATTTGTTCGAGTGTTGATTGTAACACTTTTAAATCAAACATATATCTGTATGCATATTAATTTTTATCCTGTATCAGGATGTACGTATAATAATTTCTCGAAGAAAAAAAGAAAATGATAAATCACTTTCTCTCTGTTCGATACCCTGAATATACCATAGACACTCAAAAATACCAGTGACTATTATCCTTCAAAAATACTCGGATCACTAATAACGTCAAAAAAGATGTTTATTTTTACAATTGCATCGACACTTGAATTCATAATTGACTCAAGCTGAACAAGGAGTGCGAGTGATACCAGTTCATCGATATCTGCTCCTTGGAGAAGATTATCCAACCCTGCACTGATTTGACTCACGCTATTCATCAACTCTGTGTGTCGTCCAGCAATAACATAAGGAACTTCAAGAGAAGCGAGTTCACTCAGGTATTCATTGTATTTTTTCGAAGTACTGCGCAACCGACCTTGATATTCATCTGGATTGTTGGTTGCTTCGATCATTAATTCAATATCACTCGTTGCAATAGGATACGTTTTAAATAATTGCATCATACTATCTCTATATCGATAGGTATTCTCTTTCGTGTCTTCAACGAGATTCAATTGATCTCGAGTATACAGCTGGTCTCCGAGTGTAAGATCACTTATGTATTGACCGATATTATCCTGGAATTGTTCTTCGGTGAGCGAATCAAGATCACCACCAGATTGCGCAATGGCAATGAGTGCAGTAAATGCGCTTCTTCCTAATTTCTCTGTTTCAGTCAAGTGAGAATCAACAAACGCATCACCCAGTCGTTCACGTTCAGCAAGGGATAATTTGTTTCGAATGTATTTACCGTCCAATACACCGTCACCGTCAGAATCGGGATTGTTTGGGTCAAGTTCAGCCCACAGCGCTTCTTCCCAATCATACGCACCGTCATGATCAGAATCGAGATAATATTCAGACGAACGGTTATCTTCAACTGGCATGACATCAATAAAACCTTGAGTGCCTTTTGCATGGGGGCGTACAACAAATCGGTACAACAGAAAAGCTATAAGTGCAACAACAAAAACCAAGAGAATGATGCGAACTTTTTTGCTTGGGAGATACGATCGAATATGCATGGTGATAGTATAACAAAAAAAGCCCTCGAAAGGAGGGCTTTTATTCAGTTAATTAGAAAGTGTTTGCCTCATATGGATATACTTCAGCATAGTATTTCTGAAATACATTATGTCCATACACAACCACAATAATTGCAACAATTAAATTGATAATATTCCAATTATGGGTTTCACTGGATGCCCAGTTGCGGACAAAGATGATTACGAGGAAGTAAAAACTCAACCAACATGCAAAAATGGTTAGGTTTTTGACTGAACGTTTGTGATCTTTTGTGATCAAGAACCATCCAAACAATCCAAGTAACGTACCAAACAATGCAAGGTATCCGGCAGCAACGCCCGAAACCATATTGATTCCAAAAAATGGGATTTGGATAAGAGCAAGTAATGCACCGATAATAGCAAGCATACCACCGAAAAACATTCTAAAAATTATGCTGATAAGATTGGGCTCGGTTTCGGTCATACAATCTATTCTGTTTTTACGAGACATATTCTTTGGTTTAAGGTTCAACATGGTTCAACTCTTCGAGGTGAACATTATTATTTTTCTTACTATCTAACTATTCTAGATATTTGTCAACAATCTGTATCCACAGATTAAACGGGATATCCTCTGCCCGGACATCGTTATTAAGGGCTAGCTCAGTAAATATATCTTCCCAAATCTTCCTATCATTCATACTCTGTAAATTTTTTATTGCTCTCTTTCGCTTGTGTGCAAAAGCTGATTTCATAATCGCAAAAAACTGTTCTTCAAACTCTGTAGTCAGGTAAGGGTGTCTATGAATCTTATCAATCAAAATAACTGCTGAATCAACGCGTGGGGACGGAGAAAAATATTCTCGGGCTACTTTCATAATATAGGTTGGTATACCATAGAGTTTTACTGACAAAGATAAAATAGATTCTTTGCCGTCTCGCGCGACAATTCGCTCTGCAACCTCTTTTTGTACCAACAGACACATACTCGTTGGTTGATACCTTCCTGAAAGGAACGTTCGCAGAATCAGGTTGGTAATGTAATACGGGATATTTGCGACCACCTTGTACGGTTTACCGTTGGTATAGCGAGAAAGATCTGCCTGAAGCACGTCTTGGTGAATGAGTACAAGTTGTTCTCGTTGTATATACTCGGCAAGGTGTTCTCTCAGATACACAATCATTCGCTCATCAAGCTCAAAAGCAATAACTGTTGCTCCTGTTTCAAGGAGCGGTTTGGTCAGTGCTCCTTTCCCTGGACCAATTTCAACAACAACATCATCACTGGTAATATTAGGCGATTCGATCATCGCTCGAATCGCCTTTCGTGACTTCAAAAAATTCTGCCCGAGGGATTTTTTTGCAGATAATGACATATGTAAAGTATATTTCAAAATAAAAAATTTTGATATGATGAAAAGACATGAATAATGCTGACCTAAAAAAAGCAGTCGATGATATTCATCAAGGGCTTCGAGAGAACTTAGAGCAATTACAACAAGCACTTGTTGAGGAAATCCATCAAGGGAACATCAGACGAGATAGCGAGAAAATAGCCGAGATTTATAAAGATATCAGTACCTTGATACACTAATAACACTATGGAACCAAACCAAGAGAAACAGCCAACACAGAATTTTGAGGAGTTAAAAAATACTCAAGAAAATCCTGAAATTAAAAACCTTCAAACCATTAAAGAAGGTCTTGAGGGAATTGAGGAGTTATATAACAATCATATTCTTGTGACTGAACAGATTGCTTCGAACAACAACCTCGATCAAACGCAACATGATACTATTTCAAAAATACTCGCATCCGGAAATGAACGTGCGCAATCGATGTTGGATGAAGCGAAAGCAAAATTCAAAGAACTGTATGAAAAACTTAACAAGGGCCGTGTAGGAGTCGCTCTCGGAGTAGGACTAGCCGCAACAACACCAAACCTACAGGCACAAGAAACTAAACCGCACAACACACAACCTGAAAAAACTGAAGTTATGAAAGAGAATACTGTCAATGAAAATACGGAAGACACGATCTCAATCGAGACAATCAAGAATTACGAGCTTGCAAAAGAGCGCGCGTTAGAAGAAAAAAATGCTAAAGTCAAAGCATTAGAATTTGATATCTCTCTTGCAGACACACCAGAAGAAGAGTACATCGCATCGGAACTTCAAAAAAATATTGAACAAGAACGAGAACAAATTACGAGCCCTGATTTTACCATTCCTGATGTTGAAGAATTAGAATTAGTTGAATCAATTGCTAAAAGTCTAGAGAAGAATAGGAATGAAATATTAAGTGAATTGCAATCCCTCTATGAAAAAGAGAATATTCAAAATATAAACGAGGTAGATAAAGAACTATTGTCTCAGTTTAAGCAAATCTCCAAAATCAAGTGGATTGAAAATATTTTTAATAATGGAGGAGCTGTGGGCGATGGGTTCAATTCTTTTGAACTCTCATTTCCTGAATTACCAAGTAAAGAAGAAATGAGTAATCCAAACGTGATTGAAGATTATTTCACAAGAATGCAAGAAACTATTTCATCTGCTGATCAAAAAATAAAAGAACATATCTTATACATGCAAAGCAATCCTGACGAATTTATTGATACTACGATGACAGAAAAATTTATCCGTGCGGGTTGGAATAATGTACATAGAGATAGAGAAGAAAATTTAAAAAAATTAGAAGCACTAAAAACAGAGATTGAAAACATACAAAACACTACCATTAAAGAGTATCTTAAAAATGGTAGTAGCTTTAGCACAGAAAAAAACGAAGAGTGATTCTTCGTTTTTTTCTGGTCTATTTCTTAAAAATCTAAATAAAAAGTTTCAATTTCTTCCCCCTCGTCATCTTCATAATACGTTTTTCCAAAACGATTCGATGCATGATAAGAATCTTCATCATATTCAACCAGTGAAGGTGATATATCGCTGAGAAATTCAGACGGTTCGTTAATACGTTCTTGTCCATAAATCGTACGGAGTTTTGCGTACGAGAGATGGAGTACCTCTTTTGCCCGAGTGAACGCAACGTAACAGAGGCGACGTTCTTCTTCCTCTTCGTATCGTGAGGACGCGTCATCACGTTGACTAGGGAAAAGTCCCTGCTCTAAACCAACAACAAACACGTACCTGAATTCGAGTCCTTTGGCAGCATGAATGGTCATGAGTTTCACCGTGTTGGTATCTTTCACGTTTGATCCGAGAGCATCTTGATCGGAAAGAAGTGCTACTTCTTCAAAAAAGTGATCGTACGGATGGTCACAATCATCATACTTCTTGGCATACGTTACTAGTTCTTTCATGTTATCGAGGCGTTCACGATCATCATCACTCCCCTCTTTCAACATCTTTTCAAGACCACTGTGTTGAATGACAAATTTAACTGTTTCTGATGGCGTATGCAACATGGCATATTCATACACGGCATCAAGAATATCGATGAATGATTCATATGAAGCACGCGCCCGAGCGGGCAATCCGTCAACATCATTTGCAAAAATTTTTGCAACAGCCACTTTACCGAGACCGCGTTTCGGTTCATTGATAACCCGTTTAATATCTGAGAGTGATTCTCGGTTGAAAGCAGCTTTGAGATAGCTCATAACATCTTTAATTTCTTTACGTTCAAAAAATTTAACACCGACTACCTGGTATGGAATAGAGTACCTGAGGAATGTTTCTTCAAGAATACGGGATTGAAAATTTGTTCTAAAAAGCACCGCAATATCTTTAGGATCACAATCGGCTCTCATGTAGTGTTGTGTTTTGTTGGCAACCCAATCTGCCTCATGGTGAGCAGAAAAAGCTTCGTGAAACATAATCTTGGTTCCTTCATCATTGTCAGTGATCAACTTCTTTTCAATACGTTCTTTATTTTTTGAAATAATGTCATGTGCTGCTTGCAAAATAGTTTGTGTTGATCGGTAATTGGTTTCAAGAAGAATCACGCGAGCACCTGGAAAATCTTTTTCAAAATTCAAAATGTTTCGCATGTCAGCACCACGCCATGAATAAATATTTTGATCACCATCCCCAACCGCACAAATGTTTTTATGCTGTGCTGACAATAGCCGAACGATTTTGTACTGAATCGTATTCGTATCTTGATACTCATCAACGTGAATATACTGCCAACGATTTTGATACTGTTCTAGAATGTTAGGGTGGCCATTTAAAATTTTATACGTTTCTGATAACAAATCATCAAAATCAAAAGATTGCTCGTTACGCTTGAGTGTTTCGTAAATAGGCCAAACCATATGCACAATGGTTGTAGCTGGATTGTTATTAACGGAAAATGTTTCCGGGTTTTTTTCGTCTGCCTTAGCTCGAGAAATGATGCTCGCTATCTTTTTTGGTTCCCATTCCTTTGGATCGATACCTTGCTGCTTCATTGCTTGCTTTACGAGCGACATTTTGTCCTGCGTATCAAGAATATTAAAATATCGACTCATTCCTATCACGCGATGGTGTTCACGAAGAATACGAACGCCAAGTGCATGAAACGTACTCATAACAGGCAAACGATCGTCAGATGCAAGCATGGGTGTGATGCGTTCACGCATCTCTTCCGCTGCTTTATTGGTAAAAGTAATTGCCAAAATTGCCTCAGGATCAACACCTTCGTGAATAAGGTGAATAATACGATGCGTTAAGGTTTTTGTTTTGCCGGTACCAGCACCCGCAACAACGAGAAGCGGTCCTTCAGTATGAAGAACCGCTTGTTTTTGTTGCTCGTTCAAACCTTCGAGATAGTTCATACAACCAGTATATCAAAGGATGTTCTAAAAATGAAAAAGCAACTCTGTCGCTACTTTTTTTTGAGATATCTCATCATCGAATACCTTTTGGTGTTGATGCATATTCACCTTGATTAACTTCAAACCCTGAGCCACGTAGTCTTCGAGTGGTTGGAACACCAGCTGCTTCTTGTTCTTTCGTTGGTTTTGAACGAATGGTCATCTCGCCGTTATCCCCAACGAGGAGTTCAAGCTGACCACCAATAGAGACACCCTCGAGTCTAATCTCTTTGCCCGTTTCTTTATCGATATACCCAAACTGTTCACCAATATTTTTCATAAAATCTGAAGTGATGTCAGCTTCGGTAATGCCCATTGCTTCACGCACAGCTGACTCACGTTTCATAATACGCTCGATGATCTCGGTGTAACCGTCACCAGACTGTTTTGTTTCACTGTATGAAGTAACCCTGATTGCAGGTTGTTCAAAAGCTCGGTACATCTGTGGATCGTTTTCTTGAGTCTTCTCAGGTGCACTCGTTGTTACTTCAGGCGATATATTACCAATACCTTTGGTGTTAGTATCTTGTGTTTCTTTATTCAACGTCATCGGCGTTAAAAACAACGCACCAAACAGACCTGCTCGTCTCCACCATTTCCCTCGTTTCTTTTCCTGTGTGCCTTTTTCTTCGTATGTTGTATCTACTAATTGATCAATATCAGGTTGTTGTTCTGTAAATTTTTTTTCAACATTCTCCATCCGTACGCCCTTATCTTGAGTAACGGCTCGTTCAGATGCGTAGCTCTGAGGTGGTTTTGCCTCAGGTTTAAAAGTTGTTTCATTTTCTATACCTTTGGTATCACCTTGAAGCTGTATATATTCCTGTTGAGCATGATCGCGCTTACGTTCAGCACGATGAATCATGCTCGGTGTACTAAAGCTTTTATTCTTTTTAGTGAGCCAATCATACTCGCGCTGAGCATCTTGATAGTAGTAACGTAATTCTTCTAACCTATCAAGTCGCTGCTGTTCTTTATGGTCTTCTTGCTCCGTTCTCTGATTTGCTGCAAACATCTTATCCCAATTTTTCTTCACGTGCTCTGCGTTTTTATCACCATGTTGTTTGAGATAATTCATTTCTTGATGAAGATGTATAGCAAGATCTTCACCGTGCTGACGTTCAAATGCTCTCACTTTATTCTGAAGCTCTTCTAATTTCAATGTTTCTTGGTCATATTGTTGTGTTCCTTTTTCCATAGAACGCACCAATTGAAATTGCTTTTTCTCTTGCTCTTCAAGTTCAGTAAACGCTTCGTGCAACTCTGCTCGTTGTGCTTGTTCTACTGACAATGTTCGTTGTAACACTTTTTTTGGCACAACCTCTTGTACATCCTCTTGAGATTGTGTTGGCATAACATGGTTACGATGGTACGTTTCTTCATCAAAAAACTCAGTGTGACCCAAAATACTAGTAAATTCATCAGTGCTTATTACTTCTTTTGAAAAGCCAGATTGTTCCCCTTTCTTGTTCACATAATGAGCCACCTTACCATCTTCACTTTTGAAAAAATGAATTGATCCTTCGCTGTCATACATGAGTTTTTCACCCGGTTTAAGTGTCAATTCATACAATTCTTCATACTCAACATCTTCAATGGGGGACATGAATCGAGTGGTTGATTCAGTTTCCTGAGAAGAAACTTCTAGGATTTGATCGCTGGCATTCTTAATTTTTTTAATTTGTTGGGCTCCAACACTCTTGTAATGCTCACGCTCCAATGTTTTCACACCTGGCACGTTTGTTGTGATTGTATCTTCTTTTGCCCCTTTGGTAACTGGGATATTTGGAAGCACGGCCTCAGCGAGACGTTCAGACATTGCTGCTAGTTTTTGTTCTCTCGGTATTGCCTTCTCCTTATTTCTCATTTGTTCTGAAGTACCATCATCTGTAAACTCAATATCTTCGCTATGGAAAACTCCATCAATTTTTTCTGGTTCTGATTTTTCTACTTCTTCTACAGTAGCTTCTGTATCACCCTGTAGAGTTTTTTTACGTTCTTCTACACGCAATTGTAAGTTGTCTTTATCCAGCTTTTTTTGTTGTTTCTGTTCGATCTTTTTCTTTAAAGAGTTACTATCATACATGTCTTGTAACATTTCATTTCGCTCCTTGTTTTTTTCATCAATGCCAAACTGCACTAAATCAGAAATATTATGTTCTTTACTTAGTCGTGAACGAACCAAGCTGGTATTACTTAATGCGAGGTGTTGCTTAATGTCTTCATTGATATCAGGCCGGGAAACAATTTTAAGCTGTTCATCTGGTGAAATATAATCAATACCACCATTGTATTCAATGTGTTGTTGTATTTCCTCTATGGACGGATTACTTTCCCAATCAAGGGGTTTGGTATAGTACGGTTTTTCATTTGATGGCAAGCGTTCTGTCGACATAGTATGTATTGTACTACGAACGGTACAACAATACGTTTTATGACAAAAATAAAGACACAAAAATTACCTATGAGTCAATAGTACGAACGTATTAGCATGTTATGCTTAGAGCGTATTTACATATGTATGCATACGGGTGCATTACATGCATAAAGGCTTATTAAACCTACTGCTCAAGACCCTGCTGACGGCAGTCAGCCGGCGATATACCGCTTTATTACCGTCCACAGCATACTCATCGGAGCTGTTTTTGTGTTGGGTCTCGTAGGTCTTTTTCATTCAATACCTTCATCAGCATCAAGCATGCAAACAAATGAATCTGATACGATCAACTCTCAGCGAGTTCTATTACTTGCCCCAAATTACAGTGTTGAAATCCCCGAAGCTGTTGGAGGACCAGATGATATTCAAATAGACAACCGCCTTGCGTTACTCTCTCCACAAGTATCTATTGCAAGCGGTGTAACGTCACTCAAAAATGTAGAAATAGACCCTGACGGCATTGTGATTTATGTCGTACAGGAAGGAGATACGTTATCTGAAATTGCCGAAACATTTGATGTGTCGGTAAATACGATTAAATGGGAAAATAACCTTGGGAACACGATCAAGCCCGGACAAGAACTACGTATTCTTCCGGTAACTGGTGTACGACACACAATCCAAAAAGGTGATACCTTTGGGAAAATCGCACAAATGTATGACGTTGAGATTGATGACATCAGAATATTCAATGATATCAAAGAAACGGAACTCATCCCGGGAAAGAAAATTATTGTGCCAAACGGAATTATTCAAGCCACAAAGAGTTCAAGTTCATCATCAAAGAGTTCATCTACATCTTCAGTATCTTCAGTATCAACATCATCGGCATCAAATAGCTATTACATCAGGCCAACCACTGGTCCTGTCACTTCACCGTTTGGTCCGCGAACAGGAAGCTATCACTACGGTGTTGACTTTGGAACCAAGACTGGAACACCAATTGTTGCAGCAGCTGCTGGAACCGTTATCAAGACAAACTGCGGTTCAGGGTACGGAAATTGCCTAGTCATCCAACATGATAATGGTACGCAAACTTTGTACGCGCACGCAAGTGCGATTTACGTCAATGTAGGAACAAAGGTGAAACAAGGACAAAAGATCGCTGCAGTCGGTTCAACAGGACATTCAACTGGCCCACACCTCCACTTTGAAATTATTGAACCAAGCGGAAAGAAACGAAATGTGAATTTCTTAAAATAAAAAACCACCTGAGTGGTTTTTTATTTGAGATACTTTTTAATCATTTTTTGCAACGCAGGCACAACATCTCTTTCAAACCACGGATTTTTTTTGAGCCAAATATTATTTCGCGGAGAAGGATGAGGAACCGGGAAGTAACCCATTTTTACGTACTCTTTATAAGCTTTAACGGTATTAGTAAGACTATCTTTACATAGATCAGCAAGATAGTACTTTTGTGCATACCAACCAATCAATATTTTTAATTTAATATTCGGACATCGGCTAAAAATTTTAGGATGCCAGAGCGAAGCAAAATCTTTTCGAGGTGGAAGATGACCTGATTTTCCTTTGCCAGGAAAATAAAAATCCATCGGAACTAAAGCAATTTTTTTAGATGAATAAAATTCATCTTGGGTTAATCCAACCCAACGTAAGAGAACCTGACCACTCGCATCGCTCCAAGAGGTTAAGGTTTTTTGACTCTCAACACCAGGAGCTTGACCTATGAATACTATCCTTGATTCTCTGTGTGCAGTAAATATAGGCGTATGTCCTTTTTGAGTATGGTGCTTGTTTGATGGGTGGTTTATGATTTCTTGAATAATATCTTTCATGAATTGTTTTACTGAATCTGCGGACGATATTGCAGTGCCTCTAAAACGTGCTCTTCCTGAATATCATCAGACTGTTCGAGGTCTGCAATCGTGCGAGCGAGTTTTATAACGCGGTGATACGCACGCGGGGAGAGTTGCATACGCTTAGCGCTTTGTTGCAACAACCTTACAACAGAATCCGAAAGGTTAATTCCCTGAATATCCCGAGAAGAGAGTGTGTTATTCAAAGTATTCTTTCCCTGACGTTGATATTGCTTCTCTCGAGCCATGCGTACGCGCGCGCGAATATCTTCTGAAGATTCAGCAGATTGATCATTTGTTCTCGTTAATTGCTCATATTCAATATGTTCAACAGGAAGCCAAATATCAATGCGATCAATAATGGGACCTGATACTTTTTTCTTGTACCGAGCAATATCATGTGCCGAACACACACATCGGCCATGTTCTGTTCCGTAAAAACCGCACGGGCATGGATTCATTGCTGCAATTAAAATAAAATCAGCAGGAAAATTTACTGTTCCTTTGGCTCGAGAAACAGTCACAACCCTGTCTTCAAGCGGTTGCCTCAAACTCTCGAGCACCTTTTTATCAAATTCGGGAAATTCATCAAGAAACAAAATTCCTCGATGCGCCAATGTTATTTCGCCAGGACGAGGGTTCGTACCTCCACCAACCACCGCAACATAGCTCGAGGTATGGTGAGGCGTACGGATGGGCGGCTCTCTCATCACATCGAGCGAGTGTAGATTTCCTGCAATACTGTGAATGCCAGTCACCTCAAGCATATGTTCGGAATCGAGGGGAGGAAGAATTGATGCGAACGCTCGAGCCAACATCGTTTTTCCAGTGCCGGGAGGCCCAAACATACATACGTTGTGACCCCCTGCGGCTGCAATCTCAAGGCCACGCTTTGCAACAAGCTGACCTCGTACATCAGAAAAATCAGTAACATAGTGGAGTGTTCGAAAAGTAATATCGGTCGCTGGTTGAGGAACGATGCATTGCGATTGTTCGTTTTTTTGGTCAATATGAGTGATCACTTCATTCAAAGTTCGTGCAGGATAAATAGTAATATCAGACACAAGTGCTGCTTCTTCCCTGTTTGCATAAGGAATAAACACTTCAGCAAAACCGGCGTCTTTGGCAGCTTGAACAATGGGAAGAATTCCATTGAGTTTTTGCAAACTACCATCAAGCGATAGCTCACCTATAAAGAGTCGCTGTTCAGTTTGAAAATCAATTTCATCTGCAGCAAGCAAATAGCCAAGTGCAATAGCCAAATCATAATATGCGCCTTCCTTTTTTAACTCTGCCGGAGCAAGCGACACAACTAATTTTTCGTTTTTAGATTTTGGTGATGTGTAACCTGAATTTTTGATTGCTGAACCGACCCGATCACGCGCCTCATCAACAGCACGTGATGCCATACCGACAATCGAAAAAGAATGGAGTCCACGAGCAATATCAACCTCAACGTGCACAATATGTCCACGCAAGTATTCAGGTTGCGCTGCATATACTTTTGCGAATTTCATAACGGGCTCAGTATAACAAAAAAACACCTGGAAAGATGTTTAGTTTAGTGTGAGTGATCAACACAGGTTGTTGCTGCTGGATAAGCTTTCAATCGTTTTTCTGGAATCTTTTCCCCTCCAATGTCGCATACTCCGTACGTTCCGTTATCCATTGCTGCGAGCGCTTTTACAATTTGAGCGTGTTGAGTTTCAAGAACGTTTAAACGAGCAATCTTCTCTTCAAAATCTTCAGCAACATCAGCATTATCAACAGGGTCAGCGTGATTTCCATCTCCTTCATCAGGGATGACCATCCATCCGCCATCAGCACTTCTTCGCCCGAGAACATTCAGCTCATTCTCGAGTTTCTGTCGTGCATCTTCGAGCAGTACTCGTTGTTTTTCGATATTAATCATACGGGTCTAAGTATATAGAAAAGCAGTATCTTGGCAAACAAAAAAAACGAAAGGTATTCGTTCTCTGTTATGCATCAAAAATATCATCGAGTGCTCGTCTCCTAATGACCTCATTGATTACAATCTGATCTCTCGCAATTAAAATTGTTTGCTCATCGAGGAACATATACATCAAGACAATGTCTCCTTCATTGAGACTATCCGCATCTGCAGTATTAACGGTAAAATCAATAACACCTGGCCCATAAATGAGTTCAAAAACTCCGATACCTTCGAGGAAACCTTGCTCATTAAGAATAAATCCTGATCCAAGAAGACTCTCGTTTCGAATAATATCGTTGAACGCATCGAGTGTTTCAAGAGATACCTGACAGGTCACATCATCAGCAACCTCAAGTCCCTGATCTTCTTGGAAAGATTGGAGCGCTGAACACATGGTTTCATCAAAGAGTCCGTTGATTCCCTGAATGTCGTATCCCTCGGTATACAGCAATATCTGAATGACTTGCACTTCATCGCTGTAGGTTCCAATACCAATGACGTGTGTTTCGTCTGTATCAAAGTAATCATTAATAACAGCCGTTTCACCGAAAATAGTATCGTGTTCCTCAACGATATTAAGAAGGAGTGCAAGGGTCGCCTCGTCAAGAATGCCGGTAACTTCAAGTCCATTTGCAATTTGAAGTTGTGATACTGCATCTTGCGTAACCACGTCTACAATTCCGGTAACTGATTGAATATCCATGAGTCCAATAACCGCGAGTGTTTGTTGAATCGGGAGTACCTCTTCACCAGAATATCCGGCATACAAGGTAACACCTTGAGGAATGAGTTCTCCACTCACCCAAACAGTATCAGAAACACCGAGAATACATTGCAGAATATCAATAATTGATCGAATTTTACCGTAAAACGTTGGTGTTCCATCAGGACGTGTATTAGGAATAACGATTGTTTGATCAATTTTGTTGAGAATGATCTCAAGTGTTTGCAATCCTGCAGCCGCCTCCTGAGTAAGAGGAATATCAAGAACATCAAGGAAAGCAATCTGTTCGAGGAAGTACGCAACTTCACGTATATGTTGAGCATCGGTACTCGATAACCCAAGAAGTTGTGCTGTGTCTGCTACAAGTTTCAATTGAAATGATGCTTGTAACAATTTTTCTCTTGCGTCATCAGTACCGAGTTCTATAAGAGAACACTGGTTCGAAGTATAATCAGTAACATTACAATTTGGATCTTGTGGATCACAGTAATAGTCAATCGTATCTGTAAACGTACAGGTTGGATCATTAATTGGATCACAATGAGTATTAGGGTTATTAGGATTGATGCCAAAATCTCCATTTGGATCAAAACAGAGTTTTGGTTCACCTGCTGGAATACTTGGCCCTGCGGGGTCATAGACTTGATTATCCTGACTGATACACAACTGTGTGTTTCTGTCTTGGGGAGCAAGACAGGTTATGTAACTAGGATCATTTGGGTTTGTATCATGTGCACCTGTTGGGGCATAGTTCGGGATATACTGTCCTTGTTTATTGAAACACAAAACTGCATTGTTTATATTTTGCAATGCAAGTAAATCATAGAACTGGTAACACGAGAGGTTTGGACCAGTATAATCAGAACTAGAATGAAGAGGATCTCCCGGCAAATAGACTTGACCATACTCAACAGCATCACGACAGACAACGCCAGGCTCTCCTGCAGCATCTACTCCTACATCAACATTATTAAGAAAACAACTGTAACGATAGCAACGATATGATTCAAAACAGTACTTCTCGAGAGAACTTGTGTTTTGTTGTTGCGCAATCGTTAACCGAATTCCTGTTTGTCGATCAAAACAAATAGGTTCGATTTGGATATCTTGAATCTCTATGTTCCCCGAAATCACGGTTTCCCCATCTATAAAATCATCATCATTGAAACTCGTACCATTTAATGCATTTCCTCCTTGTGCAGGATTACCGTGGGTTTCCTGCGCATAGGCTTTGGTCTTCAATACACGGTCCCAAAAACCGAGATTATCTGTATCTTCAAAATCAGTTTCACCGTTAATATCCTGGTTTGTTTCAATGCCCGATGAGCTATCATTGGTATTTTCGGGGGCAAATGAATCCTCAAGAGGAGGAATACCGAGAAAATCAAGCAACCCTTTGCGATCAACGTCACGTGGTAAATAGCGAGCAATGCGTACGTTTTTATTTTCAATGAGATCGTCCTCAAATCCTTCTTCTAAAAGACTGCGATCAGTTGCCTCAGGTGGAAGATCAAGATATGTTGCCAAATCATCAATCATGGTTGGCTCCCACTCCATCATTCCTTGGAGTGCTCGATCGTATGAGAGCGCTTTCATGATAATGAATGGATAGTTTTTGTCGCTTTTGTACACTCCATGAGTAAACGTATTCTCAATATTGTCATACAAGAGCACTGGTGTTTGATTGTTGGTTTTGTCAAAAATATCTTTTACACCAAGTCTACGTAAATTGCCGAGTCCGTCATCTTCAACATAGTAAATCTGATTGATGCTGTCTTCTGGGATTTTCATTTCAATAACATCTCGAATCGCCTGTTTGATACGTGACGATTCAATACCAGTTACATTAATTCCAGTATCAAGATCAGAACGCACGAGTGAAGATACACGTTCTTCAGTAATGAACTCAACCTTATTTTTCTTCCCAAAGAGACTGGTAATAATGGCAATAGAAAGTACCAAGAGCACAGCGGCTCCGGCAATAAAAGCGATATTTCGTTTTGATGTCGGGGAGAGTATTTTGCGTTCACTCTCTTCAAATCGAGACTTCCGAATTAGTTCAGACATCGTAGCTGGTTCGTTTGAGTTCATCGCCCGAGAGAGGTCGGAATAGTACGTATGTTCAACACCTTTATTAGTTTGTTGGGATGGTTGTTCTTCTGCAGTATTTTGATTTTCAGCAGTGCGATCTGTATTCATACCCGATTCAATATCTTGCTTGAGTGATGCAATGAGGTCTTCTTGATTGAGAGAGGTTGTTGATTCAGGCGAATGATTGGATTGAATAGTTTCAATACTTGGCTCTACAGGATGAGGAGGTGTATGTTGAGGATATGGATCACTTGCTTGCATAGGTGTCTCTTTGGGTGATAGTGTTGGCTCTGCAAGTGAATCATGAACACGAGGGGTATTTTTCCCTACGAGTGTTTGTTCTATTTCATTTTTTAGTGCATCAATCTCAGTTGCAGGATCATTTTCAGAAACAGCAGGAGAATGATTAGGTTCTTCAGATAAACGAGCATTCATATCAGAATCAGGAAGCGGTGATGAATCATATTCACCTGTCGAATCAGATTGGTCATTAGACGGTTTCCATGTAATCTTTTTATTATCAGAATCCATATGTATGTATTGTATCTTGAAGGGGATCTAAAAACAATGAAAAAATAACCATCAATCGATGATTATTTTTTCAATCCAAGCTTTTGAACCAATGCCTGGTATCCTTCGAAATCTTTGTTTTTAAAATTACGAAGGAGTTTGCGCCGCGTATCAACCATTTTGATCAAACCGCGCCGCGAGTGGATATCTTTTTTGTGGACCTTGAGGTGTTCCGTCAGTTCCGCAATCCGCTCAGTCAAAAGTGCAATTTGCACCTGAGGAGAACCGGTGTCGGAATCGTGAGTTTGTACACCTACGATAACGTCCTTTTTCTTCTTTGTTGTTAACATAACAGGCACACAATAACATACGGATATTTTTTTGCAAATCAAAACCCCTTCAATTGAAGGGGCTAGTGTGTCTCACAAACAATTCAGTATACTAACTGACATATAGAATATACGGCCGATACTTTCTATATCGAGCTCTTCTAGAAACACTTTCAAAGAACTACAGCGTTAATAATAACTTATCATTAAAATTTAATATTGACAATTAGGTAAATACTTTTAATGTAAATTGAGAAACCTATAAATTTAAAGCCATGAAAAATTTTTTATACCTCGTGTTTAAGGTACTGAGAATGCCTATCTTTTTAATACTGCTTGGATTAGCAGGATTCATTGCACCATTTTTTGTACCTAAAACGTCTTTTGTTGTTGGTATAAATTTCATAATCATTGCTATTTTCTTACTCATCCAATTTTTTACTGATCGATATCTTCCCTGGAGGGGTATGCAAACCGCCTTCTTTGGAATACTAATGCTTGCCGTTTTCTTTATTTGGGGATACGAAAGTAATGCCTGGGTAATTGTTATGCAAATCATTGGTCTTGGTGGGGCTCTATTCTTTCTCTTAGATGTAGATGAGCAAATCAAAAACTACAAGCGACTAACATCAAAAAGTTTACAAACTCTCTGTTACGAACCAATCTACAAGAAACTCGCAACATCACGGTGTTCAGTGGATATGTATTTTGCAGCACTTGATACAGTATATGAAAACTGCGTTGCATTAGTAGAAGAAAGAGATCAAGAAAGATTGAAAGAAGTCAAAAGAGAAGTTTTGCAAACAAAAAAAGAAATGAAGAAGTTGTACAAGTCTTATTTCTTTTTTCCAAAGACAGAAATTCAACTATGGCGAAAGAAACTCAATGATCTCTTAGGAAAAAATCCAAAAAGTATAAGAAGGAGAAAAATAGAAGAAGTATAATAGATAAACCCCCTACTGAAACAGAGTAGGGGGGTTTATTATTTTTCTTAAAATAATGTCGTAAAATAATTTCCTGTATAATAGATGGTATGGAAATCAACCAAGCACTTCAGCGATTCCTCGAGTACCTCGAGATTGAAAAAGGACGATCACTCAAAACCGTCCGCAACTATGGTCAGTACCTCTCGCGGTACATTGATTTTTCGGGTGTAAAAAATATTAGTGGAATCAATGCAGAAAACATTCGTCAATTCAGACTTCACCTCAACCGCCAGTCAGGAACGAAAACCCGCGGACAATCATCAGGTACGATGAAGAAGCGAACGCAGAACTACTACCTCATTGCCATTCGTATGTTCCTAAAATATTTAATGAAACAGGGGCACACCGTCTACAGTCCTGAAAATATTGAACTCGCAAAAACTGAAGATCGACACATCGACCACCTCGACATCAAAGAACTGAAACGTATACTCGAAGTCGCACAGAAACATCCACGAAATCTCGCCATCATGCACATGTTATTCTCGACTGGACTCCGTGTCTCTGAATTGTGTTCGCTCAATCGCGACATTGATCTTTCAAAAGACGAACTCACCATTCGCGGAAAAGGAGACAAATTGCGCATTGTCTTTTTGAGTCCAAATGCACGCGCGGCGACCACAACGTACCTGAAAAATCGTACTGATATGGATGAAGCACTCTTTGTTCAAGAGGGTCCGCAAATTGTGAAACGCGAAGAACAAAACGTTTCACTTCGACTCACACCACGATCTGTGGAGCGTTTGGTGAAACGAATTGCAATTGAAGCCGGTATCTCTAAAAAGGTTACCCCACACACCATTCGCCATTCGTTTGCAACCGATTTACTGAGAAACGGCGCTGACATCAGGAGTGTCCAAATAATGCTAGGGCACAGCAATATTGCAACAACCCAAATTTATACCCACATTACCGACAAACAACTGCGAGAGGTGCACAAAAAGTTTCATAACAAAGAGTAAGCGGTGAAACGGTGTAACTGATACCAAGCATAGAAATAAATAAGGGACAAAACAAAAGGACACCAATTTTGATGTCCTTGAAATTACCTGACTTTCAAGTGTCCACTTCCTGGTTCTGAAATTGTTTCTTCAGTGATCACGGTCACGATTCGTGTTTTGGTTGCATGACAAAACGAACATTCATAAAAACTCTTTTGACGTGTCGTGGTGTCATCAACGTGTTGAGGTTTATACCTAACTTTTCGAACGAAATTGTGATTACCTTCCAAACACTCTTTGTGTTGTGTTTTGATTTTTTTCTTGCTTTTCAACCAGTAGTACACAAACAAACTGATGAAAACCAAAACCATAATCACACCCATAAGGAGTTGGAATTTTGTCGGTACCTGTTTAACGGGTTCTAGGTTTTGCATAACAAACAACGGTTTTAAATTGTGATTGTATTATAACATATATAATATTATTGTAAATATACCTAAATGGTCGTTGTAATAATTGAAAGAGACGAGTAGCGTAGGTATACTACACATGATTATGGAACACACGCCTGCCGTACAAAAACAATACTTTCAATTTGCTTACCAAACCGGTAGCGATATTTGGACACACATTCCCTATCGATACCAAGCAGAGACAATGTTACCAACTCTTCCTGAAGATGCGCTCGTGTTGGATATTGGAGCGGGACGAGGTTTGTGGGCGGCAAAACTCGTTGGACTCGGCTATCGGGTATTGGGAATTGATTACGTTGAATCAATTGTAGAAAAGGTGAATGCACGAATAAAAGAAGACGGTTACACCGATCGCGCACGATTCATGGTGGGAGACGCACGTGACATTCCATTTGTCGATAGCAGTTTTGATATGGTAACTGACATTGGAACATTGCAACACATAGAAGAAAATGATTGGCACATGTATACTGATGAAGTATATCGCGTACTCAAACCTTCTGGTTACTATCTCAATGTTTCGTTGTCTCGAACAACACCGCGATTCATGGGATGGATACCAAAAAATTCTATTGATGGAAATTTCACCAAGTTTGGCGTGCACTATCATTTTTTTAGCGAAGAAGAAATTGACACTATTTTTGGAGAACAATTCACTATTATCGATCAACAATTTGAAACCTACGAATCAAAATCTGATCCAGGTGACAGCGTTATCCTGATGTTCACTTTGATGCAAAAAAACAGCAACTAAAAGTAGTCGCTGTTTTTATAAATTGTGCTATATGCAAAACATCTAAGATGCTTGCACTTGTCCGTGTGGCCATGCACGGCCGCCATTCGTAATCAAATTGTCATCCATTTTTTGAAATGCGGTTCTGGCACCAAACAATTTTTGTGCCAATGGATTGATTCTGAGTTCGTGAAGAGGAATATTTTGGCTGGTCACGGTACATGTTGGCCAAATACCATTGGTCAGATTGATCTCACGTGTTTTTGCTTTCTGTAATTTTTCTTGTGTTGTTTGCACCACCCTATCGCTAGGCGAACGATGTTTATATAGATTAAGTGTGTTTTTTGCTTGTTCACTTTGGTGTTTCACCAATGAAAGTAAAGTTCGGAAATCATCTTGGGTTGGTTTGAATTGTTTTTGTTTTGCCATAGTCGTACAAAATTAACGGGTTAGTATTTTCTTTTATATTTGTGAATGTATAGTACATGAATTTTATTTTTTGTCAAAAAACTACCGTACTATGCGGTAGTTGATACTTGCCGTTCGAGGAATTCTTGAATGTGTTCTTTAAGACTCTCGGCATCGTACTTGCCAATTTTAAAGGCACGCCACAGCCCACGTGGATTCACGGTAAACGGGGTGATCCGTGTATCTCGAGACGGCTCGATAAACAGTATATCGTTCGAAGCTGTAAGACCTTGTTTAAACCGTTTGTGGTTGAATCGCAACCTATCCATGTCAGATTTTAGATTTCGATAGAACCCCAACGACCGAAACAAACGGTACAACCAGAGCTCAAGGCTGAGGTACCTGCCAACAAAAGGAATGCAGTTAACGACGAGTACCTTGTCCATACCATACACCTCAAAAGCTCGTTCGATGTGATTATACACGT
>JAGQMO010000042.1 GCA_020428615.1 Patescibacteria group bacterium
GCTCGCTTGAGCGTCCTCCGAAGTTTGAATATTTTGGAGGAGAAATATAATAACCAAGATAACGTACCTCGAAAGGCAGAAACTTGGCATCGCGAATATTCTAACACATGAATGAAAATCAGGGCAAGAGTATTTGCGAATTATATTTCAAGCGGCACGAATGTGTGAAAAACGCATTCATGCGCGCTCACTGTATATGACGAATAAAAACCACAGTTATTACATGAAATAGGAACGACAACACGCTTTTTGAGAAAGAGCAAATCCAAACAAAAACAACGAAATGAATTGTTGTGTGTGGTTAGTACGTGAGGTTGTAGGTACTCCACCTGCGAGAACCTTCTTGTTGTACCAACCCATCGTTAATGAGTTCCCCGAGGTCACGTTGAATTGTCTTTGACGAACAATCTTTAAAGAGAATACAAATGTCCTTTATAGACGCATCTTTCTTTTGCTTGAGAATTTTAAGAATATTTTCTTTTCTCTTCTCCTTTGCGCTATCTGTTTTTTTATTCTGTGAAACAACTGATTGTTTGGTAATCGATTGAGCAGGTGTCTTTGAAGATACGGTGCTCTTTTCTTTACGAATGTCCTTTTTCAATGATGTCTTTTGTTTCACCTGTTGAGATTGGATCATGTCCTTGAAAGTACGTGGTGCTTCGTGAGTGTCTTTTACAGAATACTGTTCGGCATCATTCTTGCCAAAAAAATCTTGCGAGAACGTGAATTGTTCAATTGATTGTGTATGTTCGAACGTTCTGTCGTATGGAAGACTTTTTTTAATTTGGCTCTGAACCATATCAGCAAGTTTGCTGATTTCATTCACAATAATAGTGTAGTTCATGTTTGAAATAAAGCCGTTGTGACGTATCACCCTGAGATACGAAGAGAGTGCGTAGAGCATGTTCTGAACGTGGGAGAGCATTTCAACTCGATCGGTTCTGTGCGCGTGTACGAGCGCGAATAGTTCTTCCATCGTCTCGGTCGCAGTGGTTCGAATCAGTGTTCGAAGAGGATCATGAATATCTAAAAAATCAGTTACCATATAGAGCGCTGTCACAATATTTGATGACTGGTCGGCAAGAGAAACGTATGTTTCATGATCAAAGACATTGAAATAATTCATGGGGTGTATACGAATGTCCTTTGAAACCTCTTTGTTTTCATTGTTTTTTTGGTTATTGTCTTTTTGATTCTTCATAATGTCTTTTATACAAACGATGGATATATGTGGTTTTCATTATACGGACAACATACATAACGTCAAGTTACTGTTCAACAAGATGTCTTTTATAAAAGACATCTGAAATAGTTCACAAAATATGCGTAGATACACAGGTTATATGGTATGATTGATATATTATCCTATTCATCACGAGTGAACGTTGACTATGGCAAAGAAGAAAACCTCAAAAAAAACAGAATCGAATATCTCTCGACTTCGCGCATTGCGATCAATAAACCTTACGGGTGGAAATAAATATGTAACCGGTGGTGTCTACCTTCTCGTCAGTTTTTTTATTTTTATGGCTGCACTTGGTATTGCCGGACCACGAGGAGATATTTTTTACGAGCGGGTTATTTTTCAATTCATCGGATACGGCTGGATTATTTTAATACCTCTCTTGATCGTAACAGGTGTATGGGTGCTGAGAGAAAAAGAAGTGAGTATACGAGATGGTATTAGTATGTTCATGCTCTTCCTCTCACTGAACGCAATTATTGATATTATTTTTTCTCGAGGAGTAAACCAGAGCGGTTGGCTCGGAAAGGTTATTGGCTCAGATTTACTCGTTTCTAATTTTGATAGACCGTTTTCGTTAATACTCATGTCAGGAATAGCAATTATTGCCGGCTTTATTGTATTTGACCCTGAGTTCAGAGCATTCAAAAAAATCAAAGAAGAAATTGAAGAGCGAATGGAAGAACGTGCTGAAGAGAAAGAGGAAGAACAGAATATAGATGAACAAGTCGAAAAAGCGTTCGAAAAAAACGAGGAAGAATCTCGAAGTGCAGTTGCTCATATTGCAAGTGATGAAAAAAAATCAGCATCGCGTTCAAAAGACAAAAAGAAAAAAGAATCTGAAGACGACATGATAATGGATTCGCGTGCGGTGTTCGCATCATCGTATGTAGCCCCTCCCCTTTCGCTTCTCGGTGTGAGTTCAGGAAAACCGTCAACCGGTGATATAAAGGGGAACGCTAATATTATTCAGCGAACACTCGCGAACTTTGGGATTGCTGTTGAGATGGATGAAATTTCTATCGGGCCAACGGTAACGAGGTATGCTATGAAACCTGCGCAAGGTGTACGTCTCTCGAAAATTGCGAGCTTACAAAATGAACTTGCACTGGCACTTGCTGCAAAATCAATACGCATCGAAGCGCCTATTCCGGGACGTTCACTAGTCGGCATTGAGGTACCCAACACACAAAAATCAAAAATTGGTCTCGGCTCCCTATTGGCCGAAGACGAATTCAAAGATCCGTCAAAACCACTCTTGGTATCGCTCGGTAAAGGTGTGTCGGGAAGATCGTATTTTGCAAATATAGGACGTATGCCTCATGCGTTGATTGCAGGTGCAACGGGAGCGGGTAAATCGGTTACCATACACAATATTATTATGTCGCTCTTGTACAAGAATGGACCTGATATGTTGCGATTCATCATGGTTGATCCGAAACGTGTTGAAATGACTCTGTACAAGAAGATTCCACATCTCCTGACACCCGTTATCACAGACCCTAAAAAAGCCGTGTTGGCGCTGAAATGGGCGGTCAAAGAAATGGAGCGCCGGTATGATGT
>JAGQMO010000043.1 GCA_020428615.1 Patescibacteria group bacterium
GAACTCGTTTTAAAACATTTTGAACTATTAGGTACCGTTGATATTTTCCCAACGATTTATCTTACACCTCAAACCAATGTAAACGATTTAGTTGCAGGTTACCTGGCAGGTGATGTCTTTTCATGTAAACAGTATCCACGCGGTGCCACGACTAATTCAGCTGAAGGTGTATCAGGTATTAAGGAGATGTTTCCTATTTACCAGGTAATGGAGAAGTATGGGATTCCTCTTCATGTTCATTGTGAAATGCCAATGGATGTTGAGGTAGATATTTTTGATAGTGAGAAATTTGCTATTGAAAAAATGTTGATTCCGATTTTGGACAATTTTCCAAATTTAAAGGTATCTATGGAACATATTACTACCAAAGAAGCTGCTGAATTGGTTTCATCTGGTATATATCCAAACTTGGTTGCCACGGTGACACCTCAACATTTGCTATATGACCGAAATAAAATGTTACGCGGAGGTTTAGACGCACATTTGTATTGTATGCCAATTCTTAAGAGAAAGAAGCATATGGAAGCAATCCGTAATGCGGTTAAAAATGACGAACGTGGTGTCTTTCTGTGCGGAACAGATTCGGCCCCTCATTTCAAAACCGATAAGAATGAATGTGGATGTGCCGGAGTATATTCTGCACCAGTATTTGTGGAAGCATACACTCAAGCATTTATTGAAATGAATGCCTTGGAAAAAATGCAGGCTTTTATGAGCGATAATTTTTGCAAGTTTTATGGGTACACGGTACCCAAAGCCATGCAAAAGACAGTTGTGGTTGAACAAGTAGAACCATGGAAAGTTCCAGATGTGTACGATGGTATTGTTCCATTATTTCATGGTGAAGAACTCACCTTACGAGCTCGTGTACAATGAAATATATTGATAATTCAAAAACCCTGGTTTCAAATCAGGGTTTTTATAATTCCTCATACACCAAGTTCCCAATATTGTTATCATACGGTTTTATATGGAAACTGATGATACCGAGAGTTTGTCCGTTTGGTGTTTCCGTTCTTACTCTCCAGAGACCGTACTCGAGCGATTCTTTTTTTGAAAATCCTCGATACCCGTCTTTGCGTCCCCCTGCAATTGAAAGTGGAATAGTACTACGCGTTTCCCAATGTCGTTTGGTGCTGTCGTAGTATTGCCATACGTGATTAATGTGAGTTTCTAATTTTGTTGGGGCAAATACTTGTGTAAACACAAAAAGATCCTCACCTGTTCGCCAATAGAGTGATCTACTTCTCTTGTTCCAAAAAATGTACCATGGGGTTGCTTCATATTGTGCACGATATCCCGGGGAGAGTCGTTCAATGTCGTAGTATGCCGCTTGAAATTTTAATGACAGCGGAATCGGCGGCATAATATTGGTAAAATAGAGGAGATTAAAAAGTAGTAAGATGCCGATGCTGTTAGCGATTAATTTTTTTCTGTGCGTTCGGAAACGGTGCTCATTGATTCTGTTTAATAACAAGAAAAATAATATTATCAGTATCACTGTGACCAGACTGCTGAGGATAAAAATCCATGGACCCATTTTTTTAATGACAACAGGTACAAAGAAAATAGACCATGAGAGTACTGCCATGACGAATACGAGAATTTGTAAACGTAGACGTGCAAAATATTTTTTCTTGAATTCGGTGCTGAGCATGAGAGCGAGCATCGTGACAATGAATGGCCAGCTCGTTAACAACGATCCGCTTCTCGTATAAAAAATAACGAACCCACTAAAAAGCGCTCCGAAAGAAAACACCATGACCGTTTGAATAAAACGAATGCGTTGTTCGGTGAGGAATTTTCTGCCGAAATGCGTTCCTCGAGAAAAGAGTAAGCAAATGGTTACTCCGGCAAGGATGAGGTGTGCAATAAGAATAGCGTTATCGAATGTTTGGTCAATTTGATTCAGGGTAAAAATATCGATGACAAAACCACCGATGAGCGCTATTGGCATAATAATATGTTCATAGCGTTTCTTGAGTTGTAGTACTCGCTGTTTCATGTCGTCTGTTTGTATTGTATCGTAACCCAGTTTCTATAACAAAAACCACTCATGTTGAGTGGTTTTTGTTAGTAGTGGCTATTCCCATTCAGTTTCATCATCATCTTCAAAATCATCGTCGTCCATCCCATCATCATACATCTCATCATCTTCTTCATCCCAATCCTCGTTATCTTCTACTGGATACCCCTCTTCGTCATATTGGGTAAATCCGAAAACAACAGCAGGTTGAAATTGATTTTGTAACAATGAATGGATTAATTCTCGTAGTGACATAATCATGTATCAAAAGTTAAGATAATAGTTTTCTCAAATAAATAAAAATAACCTACGATCCGAGGTTATCCTGGATTATGAACGGATTTTCAAAAAATGGCAAGCGGTGTTAGTTGCGTTGACACGCGCTTACTATATACTCCGAATATGAATAAAAAACATATTCTGATATTAGGTGCCGGATTTGGTGGAATCTACACCTATAAGTCATTACCTCAGTGGGTGAAGAGGGATTGCGCTATTACTATTATCGACAGACGTAATCATTTTCTTTTTACACCACTCCTTCCTGAGGTAGCCGGTGCAAGTCTCGATCAACACAGCATTGTTGAGCCAATACGTGATATTATCGATCGAAATACACAGTTCATTCAATCAACTGTTATTTCTTTGGATACAACCACAAACACCGTAGTATTACCTGACCGAGAAATCACCTACGATATTCTTGTTGCAGGACTTGGTTCAACGACTTACTTTTTCAATACTCCAGGAGCTGAGGAGTATGCATACGTACTCAAGGATTTAGATGACGCTGTTCAGTTGCGAGCACGTTTGATTGATACCTTTGAACGTGCGTCTCAAACGGATGATCATGCTGAGCGTGAACGATTGCTCTCATTCACCATCGTTGGTGGAGGTCCGACTGGAGTTGAACTTGCAGGTGAGACTTCAGATCTTTTGTTTGATACATTTGTGAAACAATTCCCGAATATTAACATTCATGAAATTACGTTAACGCTCATTAATGCCGGAGACGATATTCTCTCTATGTTCAATGAAAAGTTGCGAACCTATGCGGCGCAAGCGCTTACCACAGCCAATGTTGTTATCAAGAATAATCTCAAGATTACTGAAGTAAGAGAAAATGGAGTGGTTGCTGATGACGGAACATTTCTCCCTGCTCATACGATTATTTGGACTGCAGGAGTTGCAGCGAACAGTCTCACGTGTTCGTGCGGTTCTTTCAATGTGAATAAGGGACGTATTCTTACCGATGAGTACTTGCGAGCTCAAAATACTCAGAATGTTTTTGTGATTGGAGATATGTCCCTGTTTCCTACAGAAGACGGTCGTGGGTTGCCGATGACGGCTCAAATTGCCAAGCAACAAGGTGTGCTCACTGGAAAAAATATTGGACGTTTGATTTCTGGAAAATCTCTCGAACGATTTATGTATAAAGAAAAGGGACTCCTCGCGTCTCTTGGAGCTTTTGATGCGGTTGCACAAATCAAAGGATTTCACCTCAAAGGGCTCGTTGCATGGTTTTTGTGGCGTACGATTTATTTGTTTAATTTCGCTTCTTGGAAGAAACGTTTCATGATTATGTTCATTTGGACAATTAATTTATTTTCTCGCCGAGATACCACAAGACTGTAAACGAGGGGTTTCTTGATATATGTTTTCACGTAGCTATACTAAAGGTATGTCTGTTTCTACCGACTCGAAAAGAATTGAAACGGTGATAACTCGCGGTGTTGAGCGTGTTTTTCCAAATGAGGACTTTTTGCGATCACGCCTTGCCTCAGGAGAGCGTTTGACGATTTATCTCGGGATTGATCCAACTGGACCGACCCTTCATATGGGGCATGTTATTCCGCTCATTAAGCTATCACAACTCCAAGATCTTGGTCACAAAATCATTCTCTTGATTGGAGACTTTACCGCTCGAATTGGTGATCCTGATAAAAAAGAGGCACGCAAGCAACTGACCAAGAAGGAAGTCATGAATAATGCTCGCTTCTACAAAAAGCAGGCATCGTTGTTTCTTAATTTTAAAGGTAAAAATAAGGCAGTATTAAAATACAACGGAAAATGGCTCGACCGCATGAATTTTAGAGATGTCATTAAACTTGCCTCAGAGGTAACGGTGCAACGGATGCTCGATCGCGATCTGTTTCGCCGCCGCCTTGATGCTGGGACGCCTATCTATATCCACGAATTCATGTATCCACTCATGCAGGGGTACGATTCGGTAGCCATGAATGTTGACGGTGAGGTAGGTGGAAATGATCAAACCTTTAACATGCTCGTAGGGCGCGACCTCTTGAAGAACCAAGAACCGCCAAAGGAGAAATTTGTCATCCCGATGAAACTCCTCGTTGATTCGAGCGGCGAGAAAATGGGAAAGACCACGGGCAACATGTTATCATTCCTCGATTCAGCTGATGAGATGTTCAAGAAAATCATGACGTGGTCTGACGGTATGATGGTGCTCGGATTTGAATTACTGACAGATATTGATTTAGAAACGATTCACCAACGTCTTGCTTCAGGAGAAAACCCGCGTGATATTAAATTTGATTTGGCGCATATGATCGTGACTCGGTTCTACAAAGAAAGTGATGCTGATAAGGCCAAGAACGCATGGATTAATGATGTGCAACAAGACAATCAACCATCTGATATTCCCGAGATTCAGTTGTGCAGTGATATGGTTGAGACACTCTCTCGAGGATCAGGTGAGAGCAAGTCTCAGATCCGCCGGTCATTGTCTGAAGGTGCTATCAAAGTGAATGGACAGAGGGTAGAGGAGAGTCATGAATTGACATCAGGAGACACTATCCAGTTTGGTAAGAAACGGTGGTTTACGATTAAATAATATGCTATCGCTGACGATGGTTTTTTGCTTGCAACTCGATACTAATCATATAAACTGATTTATATGTCTAATACATCACACAAATATCGAAACAAAAAGATGTGGACATGGGGAATTATCCTTATTATTGTCCTCCTTGTTGTTTCATTTATTATTTCAAAATCCGATACTACCGTTGATCCTGAATCATTTGCTTCCATTGAGGTATATAAGGATTCAGCTCACGAGAAGGGAAATGTTGAATCTGACATTCGTTTAATCGAGTACTCTGATTTTCAATGTCCAGCATGTAAGGCAGCGGAACCCGCTATTGCACAACTCCTTGATGCATATGGAGACCAATTTGTTCTCGAGTATCGAAATTTTCCGCTCCGGCAAATTCACCCAAATGCTCAGGTGGGAGCTCAAGCAGCCGAAGCCGCAGCTATGCAGGGGAAATTCTGGGAAATGCACGATCTTTTGTTTGAGAATCAAGACGAATGGTCGCAGTCATTTAATCCAGAGAGGTACTTTAGACAGTATGCGAAGGAGATTGGCTTGAATGTAGATCGGTTCCGTTATGATTTTGATTCAGATGAGGTGAAAGATCGAGTCAACGCTGATTATGACGAAGCGATTGCGCTTGCTATTCCAGGAACGCCAGGATTCGTTTCAGAAGGATCCATCGTTGATGTAAACGATTTTATTCGAGAACATTTTCAACCAGTAGTTCCAACATCATAACACCATGTAGGTGTTTTTTTTGTTACAATAGAAACTATGAATATTGAACGCAACAAATCGCTCAAACCCTATACCACCTTTCTCGTTGAAGCGTTTGCGAAATATTTTGTTTCTATAGAGAATGTTTCAGATCTTCGCAATCTCATTACCGATCCACTCTGGCAAGAAGAACCACACTACATTCTTGGGCGCGGTAGCAACGTACTGTTTACTAAAGATTTCAATGGCATCATTGTATACAACCAATTACGAGGAATAACTCTTGAATCTCAGGATGACACCTCGGTTACTATCACTGTGGGGTCTGGTGAAGATTGGCATGAATTTGTCCTCACTACCGTCAAACATGGGTGGTGGGGTATTGAAAACTTGACACTCATTCCAGGAACAGTTGGAGCAGCTCCAGTACAAAATATTGGAGCATATGGTGTTGAAGCAAAAGACACCATCGTTTCGGTTGATGTTATTGATCTTGGTTCGGGAAAAGAACGTACTCTCGCCAATCACGAGTGTCATTTTTCCTATCGGAACAGTATATTTAAACAACATCCTGAATATTTTGTAACCCGGGTTCGTTTTCAATTATCTAAAAAACCACAACCGAAATTAACCTATGATGCATTAAATCGTTACCTTAATGAACATGGTAGTGTTCACCCAACTCAAGAAGAGATTATGAATGCTGTGATTGCCATTCGCCGTTCAAAACTCCCAGACGTTGGTTCTATTGGTATGGCAGGAAGTTTTTTTAAGAATCCGATTATTAGTCGTGAACAGGCAGAAACATTAGAAACAGATTATCCTGATATTAAATATTTTGATACACCGAACGATCAGATAAAAGTTTCTGCGGCATGGTTGATTGAACATTTAGGATACAAAGGAGTGCAGAACGGTTCTGTGGGAACATATGATAAACATGCTCTTGT
>JAGQMO010000044.1 GCA_020428615.1 Patescibacteria group bacterium
GAAGGTATGGAGTGCGGACGATACCATCATTGTGTTCGGCAGTGATTGACCCACTGTACTCAAGCACCAGTTCGTACACACGGTCGGAAATCTCAACGATCTTTGCCTTATTCTCTGGTTTATTCATGTCAACGAGCGGAATGATGTGGAAGTTTCCATTTCCGAGGTGCCCTGCAATGGTGTAGAGAAACTCGTTCTGATATTCATTCAAAATTTCAACGAGGCGAGGAAGGTACTGTGGTAGGTGTTCTGGGTTCACCGCAATGTCATCAATGAACGGCGCGGTGCGTGTTCCTGAACCAGCGGTGCGTGATTTTTTAGAGTGCTCAGTTAACAATTTAAAGCTGTCGTGGCGGAAGTCCCAGTATTTTTGTGAAGCCTTGCCTTTGACGATGAAGGCTTTCAATTTTGGCATCGTTGTTTGTATGTCGTTGAATTCAGCGACAACTTCTTGGTGAACTTTTGTTGCATCTTTATCCGCACTCTCGGCGAGCACCACAAATTTTGGTACACCACCGGTGATTGCCATCCAAAATTCTGGCAGAAATCGTGCTGCGTAGCGAATGGCAGGGAAGAATCCTTTGTCTTTGACGAAGTCGCGGAAGAACTTAATCCCGATTTTAAAGGTGTGGTCATCGTACAGCTCGATCGTGTCGAGATCGTGTTTTTGTAACACCTCAACAATTTTTGGTAGTTGACTCAATTCGTTTACGAACATCACAATCATTTCTTCTTTTTGCTCATGAGGGACAAGTTTATAGGTTATCTCAGAAATAATGCCCGTTGTTCCTTGTGCCCCGACTATCAATTTCGTTAGGTCAAATACACCATTGCCTGATTCAAATGATGCTATAGAGTCGCTTGAAATAACATCCCACACCAAATATCCCGATGCGTTTTTTGATGTTTTTGGTCGCTTTTCTTGAATGAGGTGCCAGTGTTGTTTGATGAGTGTGTACACATTGGATACGATGTGGGCAAGCAGGTGATTTTCCTGCATGAGCGTTTGGAGTTCAGAATAAGAGAGTGGTTTGAGCACGTATTCATTTCCGTCTGAAAGAATAACCTTGAGCTCTGCGACAAAATCATTATTTTGTCCGTACTTGAGAGATTTTTCTCCGGCTCCATTGTTCGCAACCATACCGCCGATTGCGCAGAGTTTACGAGATGCCGGGAAGACCGGCATCAGCATGTTGTGTGCTAACGTTTTTTCTTCAAAGGGAATGTAGTACATGCCTGGCTCTGCAGTTGCTTTCCCTGTAATTGGATATGCAAAACCGCTTCGGTGTGTCTGCGTGCCAAAATCACCCGTTTCAATAGTTATGAATTCATGCATATATCGAGTTACATCAACAATAATAGATTGGTTAAGCGACCCGCCTGACATGCCAGAACCTGCTGCGCGAGGTGTAAGCGTCAGTTGTTTTGTATGGTGTTCGTTGTATTTGTTTACAAATTGAACGAGTGTTTGAATATCGCGTGAGTGTTTCGGATAGACAATCATATCCGGCATAATATGAAACAGCGACCAATCGATTGCGCGTTTTTGTAAATCGTTCTTATCAATTGATACGTCACCATCAAGGAGAGGAGCAAGTGCTTCTTTAATGTCCGCATAGTTCATAGTGCCAGTATATCAGGTTTAGTTGTATCGCGTAAAAAAAGCCTTCCGAAGAGAAGGCTTTTCCACGTCCTTTACAATTATGAAACAATTAATTACGGTTTTGTTCTCCAAGAAGCATTGCATGGCTAACAAAATAGTATTCAATTCTATTGTCTTAATAATTGCGAGTTGTGTCAATACTTTTGACAAACTCTTTAAATCTATTACTATTATAAAAAATAAAACGGAATTAGTAACTTAACAATTGAAAAAATGGCACAAAAAATTATAGGTAAAGGGTTCACATATGATGATGTGTTGCTCGTCCCGGCTTATTCGGAGGTTTTACCTCGAGAAGTCGATATAAAAACCAATTTTAGCAAAAATATTTCTTTAAACGTTCCTGTAGTTTCGGCGGCTATGGATACGGTGACCGAGAGTGCGATGGCTATTGCTATGGCTCGTGAGGGAGGTATTGGCGTGTTACATAAAAACATGTCCATCGATCAACAAGCTGAACAAGTCATGCTCGTGAAACAAGCTATGAGTGGCATTGTGATGAAACCAGTCACGATTCAAAACGATTTTCTGGTTGAGAACGTACGGGCTTCTTTTCATCGTCTCGGTGAGGGGATTGGTGGTTTCCCAGTCTTGAATAATGGAAATCTCGTTGGAATCCTGACTCGGTCAGATATTGAGTTTGCAGAAGATACTGATGAGGTGTCAAAACATATGACGCCTTACAAGAAGCTCAAAATTATGGATGCTGGCGATGTTATGAATCGAGAGATGTTGAACCTCGACAAAGCCGAATCATTTTTTAAAAAACATCAGATCAAGCGAGCCCCACTTCGACTTCGTGACGGCAGATCGTATGCATTGGTTACCTTGAAGGATATCAAAAAAATTCGCCAATATCCTCAAGCCAACAAGGACAAATTTGGTCGCTTATGTGTTGCCGCTGCTGTTGGGGTAACCTCTGATGCTCTTGAGCGTGTAACGGCTTTAGTGAATGCTCAAGTTGATGCCATCGTTATCGATACTGCTCACGGACACACAAAAAATGTCATTATGCTCTTACAGAAAGTAAAAGAAAACTTTCCTGGGCTAGATGTGGTTGTGGGAAATATTGCGACAGCTGAGGCAGCGCGTGCTCTTGTGAGTGCAGGAGCTGATGCCGTAAAGGTTGGAATTGGTCCTGGATCCATTTGCACAACTCGAGTCGTTGCTGGTGTTGGAGTACCACAATTTTCTGCTGTTTTGGAAGTTGCTGCTGCGATCAAAGGTTCTGGCGTTCCGGTAATTGCCGATGGAGGTATCCGTTACACGGGGGACATTCCCAAAGCCATTGCTGCTGGAGCCGACAGTGTTATGTTGGGCTCGTTGTTGGCAGGAACCAAGGAATCGCCAGGAGAGACCATCATCTATGAAGGGCGAAAATTTAAATCGTATCGCGGCATGGGTAGTGTAGAAGCCATGAAGCAGGGATCCAAGGATCGTTACTTTCAGGATGTAGAAGATGACATCAAGAAGTTAGTTCCTGAGGGTATTGTTGGACGTGTTCCCTACAAGGGCGATTTGGCAGAGAGCATGACCCAGTTTATTGGCGGATTACGCGCTGGGATGGGCTATTGTGGGGCTAAGGATATTGAAACTTTAAAGGAACATGGAAAATTTGTGAAGATCACTGCAGCCGGAATCCATGAAAGCCACCCGCACGATGTCACCATTACACAAGAATCACCGAATTATTCTCGGTGATGGGCATAATTTTTTTAAATAGAAAAGGAGTTCTCTCATGAGGACTTCTTTTTCATTGCTATTTGTAGTGAGGTTTCTATACTAGAGTCATGAACAGTGATTTCAAAAACCGTATACTTGAAAATGTTCTATGGACAATTAACCGTTTGCAAGATGCTGGTTATGAAGCTTTTATCGTTGGCGGATGTGTTCGTGACCTCTTTTTGGAACGGGAACCAAGTGATTGGGATATCACTACGAACGCAACACCGGACGATATTATGGGTGTTTTTGAAACAACAGATCGCCGAGTTGTATACGAGAATAATTTTGGTACGGTTGCAATTGTAAACAAAGAACTTGAACACGATGATCCGAGTTACACTATTGAAATAACCCCGTATCGGACCGAAGGATCGTACACTGATAATCGCAGACCTGATGAGGTTACGTTCTCAAAAGACATTCACGAGGATCTCAAACGGCGAGATTTCACGATCAATGCGATGGCATATGATCCTATTTCTGATTCATTGATTGATGATTTTGATGGACAAACAGATTTGAAAGAACGAATCATTAGAACGGTTGGTGATGCAAATGAACGATTCAGTGAAGACGCGCTCCGCATCATGCGAGCCATTCGCTTCTCGGCCGAGCTCGGTTTCGTGTGGGATGCTGATACCGTTATGGCAATTCGCAATCATGCAGAGAAACTCTCAAGTATTTCAAGAGAGCGCATTCGCGACGAGTTTGTGAGAATCATCAAAGCTCCCTTTGCCAAAGACGGAATAATGAGCATGCACAAACTCGGACTTCTTGCGTATGTTGTACCCGAACTGGAGGAAGGTATTGATTGTGAACAAGGAGGCGTTCACCGGTTTGATGTATTTACGCACTTGGTGAAATCGCTTGAACACGCAACAAACAAAGAATATCCAGTTCATGTGAAACTCGCTGCACTGCTTCATGACATTGGTAAACCTCGAACGAGGAGACCGGCAAACGGTCGCGGAACAAAAGAGTGGACGTTCTATGGTCACGAAGTTGTCGGAGCAAAGATGACGCGGGATATTATGAAGCGTCTCAAGTTTTCAAAAGACATGACCGAACAAGTCGAGAAACTTGTTCGCTACCACATGTTTTTCTCTGATCCTGATGCGATTACCTTGTCAGCAGTTCGGCGTATGGTAAAAAATGTTGGACAGGATCTCATTTGGGATTTGATGGATTTGCGTACGTGCGATCGCATCGGTACCGGAAGACCCAAAGAAAAACCGTACCGACTGCGCAAATATCACGCCATGATCGAAGAAGTCATGCGTGATCCAATCAGTGTCGGTATGTTAAAAATTAATGGCGACATTATGGTTGGTGAAATGGGATTGCAACCCGGACCGAAAATGGGGTGGGTGCTCCACGCACTCCTTGAAGAAGTGCTCGACGACCCCACACTCAACACGCGCGAATACTTGGAAAAACGTACGCGTGAATTGTGGGAGCTTACTGATGACGAAGTGAAAAAGCTCGGCGAATCCGGAAGAGAGAAAAAAGAAGAAGAAGAATTTCGCGAGGTAAAAGCGCTCCACCGCAAACACAAGGTGGATTAGTGTATATGAAAAACCCGGGTAGTGTCCCGGGTTTGTCGTCAATTGTTAATATTATCGATACTCCTTAACGTTTCGGCAAGAATTTCTCGAAAATTTTGTTCAGATTTGGTTAGATCATTGAGGTGTTCCAAACCAATTTTTGTTTTTTTCAGCATTTCCTTACCAATCGCAAGTACGTCCAAAGTGTTCTTGAAGCTTGTGAATGGCAATAACGTGTTCACTTGATGTAGCGTTAATGCTTGATCATTTGAGTTACTCAGCAACCACCTGGAATCTTCACTCAGATTTCTCCATTGAGCATTTTTTAGTACATGCGTTCTCAGATTCCTTTTTAGTTGAACGTGGTCAATGTAGCTTAGTAATAGTTCATTATAAAAAAATTCCATAAAGAATGAATGTTCTAGCCAATCATTGATTTCATGAAAAATTTTTATCGATTCATAGGGACTGCTTTTTCTCTTGTGAAATCCGTCCGCCAATCCTCGCAGGAAGGGAATAATCTGTTCTTGGTTCAACTCGCTGATATGGAGCGGACCATGGTAATTCTTATCGAGGCCTACGCGCCTCCCTCGTTCGTATAGTTCTTGTTTATCCTTGTCTCTCACGTGTTATATTGTTATGGATTATTTACCTTAACATAACAATATTATATTTTTTAGTCAACAATCTGTAATTATTTTTTTTGAATGACGCAAAGAAAAAGCCTAGTGAAGTATTTCTACTTCACTAGGCTCATATGGAACCCTCCCCGGCAATTATCCAAGGGCGGCAATCGGCCAAAATTTATTGTTCTGCTTCATGTTATTCTTTAAACACGGCTCCGCTCTAGTTGCGCTTTGCCATATTTTTTTGGGAGTTTCGTTCGGGCACTTACAACCGGTGTTAGAGCTTAGAACTTTGTAAGCCCATGACCCCTCCAGCGTCGCGCTTTCTCCAACATTTTTTGCATCATCAATATTGGCTTTTTTAGTTACTGTCCAATGAGTAACCGTAAAGTTTTCTTCAGCACATGCATTGCTTTGGACATTGATAAATGCATTGCTGTGAAGTACAACAGCTGCGTGAGACGACGTGCCCACGGTCTTTTGGCTGTTTTCGATTACCCCTATTTCTTCATCGGGAGGGGAATTCGAATTTTTTGAAACGTTTGAAACGGCTGGCGCAATGATTAAGAGCGAAACAGCCATCAACCAAATTTTTTTGATCATAGATGACAAAAATTTTAAGTTATTGTTTTTTCAGATTCATTTTTCTGTGCATAGCTCATGCTTGTCCTGTGGCGAACCTACCACATAATGTTCTTGTTTGATTCTACTACATTGTTCATAAAAAAACAAAGGATTCAAAAATTTCACAGTAAAATGATTAGTGTATTAATATGATGAATCATATAAAACCCCCGAATTATTTCATCGGGGATTTTGTGATAACGGTAGGTCGTTCCTACTTCATTATTTTCTTTTCATTCGCCTACCTGAGGCCATTATCCGGTGGTCGCTTTTTGGCATCCAAATGGGTTCGTCATGGCATTCATTATTTTCGCCTTGGCCTTGTCAATCTGATTCAGAGTAGTAAGGCAATCGGCATGGTAATGGTAATTGATCTCGGCATCCGGCGCGTTGATCGTAATGGTAACAATATCGATGACAACGGGCACAAGCTTGTCGTGGTCGGTACGCATGATTGTGTCCGGGACGATGGTCATGTCACTGGCATTGTTGTCGGTAAAAATAAAAGATTCAGGCTGCTGCAGGTTTTGTTTGTCTTGCTGCAGCGTTTGTTCTGCTGTTGCGTAGTTCATGGTGAACAGAGCAAACAACATAATGAAAAATGTTTTTTTCATTGTAGAATTATTTTAAGTTAAGGAATTTGATACGAGCTGTCTTCTCCCATATCTTCTAAATGCGAGTATATCACATTTTGAAAATAGTGCAAGTATTTTTATAAGTCAATTACCTGAGCTCAAGTCCGATAGGACAGTGATCAGAACCCGTGACTTGATCATAGATGGTTGCTTCTTTAATTTTTTTTACGAGCTTTGAGGATACGAAGAAGTAATCAATTCTCCACCCAATGTTACGCTGGCGCGCGGCGGAACGGAATGACCACCAGGTGTACTGTATGGTTTTAGGATTGAGTTCACGAAAGGTATCTATGAACCCAGAATTAATGAGATTCGTGATTCCTTCGCGTTCTTGATCCGTAAACCCTGGCGAACCCGGATTTTTTTCAGTCGTACGGTTAGCATCGGGACGTGCAATGTCGATGTCATGGTGTGCGGCGTTGAAGTCCCCACACACCACAACTGGTTTTTTCTTTTCCAATTTTTTGAGGTGTTTGAGAAACGCAACGTCCCACTGTTTGTGACGTAGATCGAGTCGTGCGAGATCAGGTTTCGCATTCGGCGTGTACACGTTCACGAGGATGAAATCGTCAAACTCGGCATTCATGATACGACCCTCATCTTCAATCGGTGAGTTGTCCATACCGAACCAAACTTTTTTTGGTTCAATTTTTGAGAAGATGGCTGTTGATGAGTAGCCCTTTTTCTCGGCACTGTGATAGTAGTCGTAGGGATAGTCAGGGAAGATGGTTTCGTCCACTTGGTCGGGTTGTGCCTTGGTTTCTTGTAAGCAGATAATATCAGGTTTGGTGATAGTATTTAAAAATTGGAGTGTTCCTGGTTTATCTTTCCACGCTCGAAACCCGTTTACGTTCCATGAGATGATGCGCATACGTATAATTTTAACAAATTTATTGTCTTTTTAAACATTTCACGTATCCTAGGAAAAAACCAAATAAACTCATTTTTATGCCAACAATAGAACAAACACCCTGTACCAATCACGGTAACTTCAGCCACCCATCTCCAGCAATCTACGGACGTTTTGTGAAACGTTGTGGAAACTGCGGTAGGTTGCTTGATGAACACAATGAACTGGTAGATGAAGTAGGCTGACAAGTAGCCTACTTTTTTGTTATTGTTATTAGCATGAGTTCAAATGTTAAAACCGCAGTCATCATCAGCGGAGGTGGTATGCTCACTGCATACAATGCGGGTGTGATCTCTG
>JAGQMO010000045.1 GCA_020428615.1 Patescibacteria group bacterium
ATTATTATCTTTCTTTTCAGGCTAATATTTTTCCTGAAAATAAAAAAAGAATAAATCAAGTTATGAAAGGCAAAAAAATCTTTCAATTAGAAGCTCTTTGCGAAGATGATTACGATAATGTCATTTCTATTATTGATTGTTCGATCAATACTGACGACACCTCTACAGAGAAATGTTTAAAGATTTTGTTGAAATTTGATAAAAAAGAAGGTTTATATTTTTTAATAAACAAAATCGCAAACATTAAACGACCAAGCCCTATGATTTCTACAGGTGATGAAATTAATATCGAAAACTACGAAGAAATACTTTGGATTTTAGACCTTTTTAATAAAGAGGTAGAAACCTATAAAAAATAAGGTATTCTGTATCCATTCTAGCGAATCAGAAATGATTCGCTTTTTTATATCTTAAAAAAAGTTTTTGGTATACTAATAACTATGAATCACCTCGAACAATTTGCACAACTCCCATACTCTCACCATGCATACGGTATCGAATCGTCTCACAATGTGATTGAGCAATTGAAAAACATCATTCCTATAAACGATTGCTCCTATATTTTTGATAAAGAGTACGATACGTTCAAAATTGACGATGCTCGTGCTATTAAATCGTTACAATCAGAGAAGACTGAAAAAGCGGCAATTTTCATCCTGAGATGGACACTCATTAACACTGAAGCGCAAAATGCGTTGTTGAAGGTTCTCGAAGAGCCGACACCGAACACGTATTTTATCCTCCTTTTTCCCAATGCTAAAATGTTGCTTCCAACACTGCAATCTCGACTTTCTATGCTTTATCACCAGGAAGGGGAGCATGATGATACTCGAGAACGGAAAATTATCTTGAGCAGTTTTTTGACCATGAGTTTGCAAGAGCGTTTTGATATCATTAAACAACTCACAGATAAAAAATCAGAGAATACGCTTACGAAAGCGGATGTGTTGTTGTTCTTGAATGACCTTGAGCGTTATCTCCATGAACAAAAAAACATAGATTCTGAGACTATGGGGACAGTATTTGAAGCTCGCAATTACCTCGAGGCAAAAGGAGCTTCAATGAAAATGATTTTGGATACGATAGCGATGCACCTCTAAAACCTGAATCGTCAATTATGTACCTCACGCCAACCTGTGATAGGATACAGGTATATGAATTTTGATTTTACTGAAACAGAGAAATCGCTTGATGGTATTGCTCAATATCTCAAGCAGGAATATTTGCAAATTTCAACCGGGCGTGCAAACCCTGCACTGCTTGATGGAGTTATGGTGAATTCGTATGGTTCTATGCAACCGATTAAAAATATTGCATCGATTAATCTCGAAGACGCCCGAACTATGAAGGTGAGTCCATGGGACAAGAATCAGATTAAGGACATCGAAAAAGCAATTCTCGACTCACAGTTGCCATTTTCGCTCTCAATTGATGAAGGTGGTGTTCGTGTACATATTCCGCAAATGACTGAAGAATCAAAAACAAAGATTCTCAAGATTGTAAAAGAAAAACTTGAAGATGCACGTATCAAGGCACGCAATGTGCGTCACGATACTATGAAATATATTGAAGAGAATGAAGAATATTCTGAAGATATGCAAAAGAAGTTTAAGGAAGACCTCGAGAAGAAAATAGTTACCGCAAATAAACAGCTCGAAGATATTTATACACATAAGGAACGTGACATTATGTCAGTATAGAAGCGTATGAGTATTATTATTTTTATTCTCGTATTGGGTATTTTAGTATTTGTACACGAACTCGGGCACTTTTTGTTTGCAAAACTATTCAAAATTCGAGTTGATGAATTTGGGTTTGGTTACCCGCCAAAAATGTTTCAAATAGGAACATATAAGGGAACCAAAATCACATTTAATTGGATTCCGTTTGGAGGATTTGTAAAAATCTTTGGGGAAAACGATAATGGCCAAGAGCTCACTGAATCTGAAAAGAAGGTACCTCTGGTGTATAAACCGCGATGGCAACAGTTACTCGTGATGTTCGGGGGTATTCTCTTTAACATTGTTTTTGCGTGGATTCTTTTCTCAGGATTGTATACAAGCGGAGTTACTGCATCAGTTGAGAGTGCACCTCGGGGATATGATTTTCAAGAAACCAAACTCATCGTAAGCGGAATTCTTCCCGACGCACCCGCAGATCAGGCAGGACTTCAGGTGGGTGATGAAGTGAAAGAATACTTTAATACCATTGATACCGTGACGGTGACTGATGAAGATATCACTGACGTTTCAGAATTTATCAATGAAACAGGAGAGCGCAACGAGAAAGTTGGGTTTGTAGTGCTCCGCGATCAAGATCTTGATGTCATTATGATTGAACCTAAGGAAGGAGTGGTAGAGAGCAAGTATGGTGTTGGAGTTAACATGGATCGCGTAGGAGAAATGAAATTACCTATTCATCAAGCTGTTTGGTACGGTTTGAAAAACACCGTTCTTTTTACTGGTTCTATTTTTGAAGGATTCTGGCAACTCATCACCGGACAAATTTCAGCGGATAATGTTTCTGGTCCGGTCGGGATTGTACAGCAAGTTGGTGCTGCAACTCAGGTTGGTATTAGTTACCTCGTTGGTTTTACTGCCTTACTTTCATTAAACCTTGCCGTATTAAACTGTATCCCGTTTCCAGCACTTGACGGAGGACGTATGCTCGTTATTCTCATCGAGTCTGCTATTAGGAAACGACTGAAACCAAATATAGTGAATTGGATTAATACAGTTGGTTTTTTCCTTCTCATTCTTCTCATGGTTGTTGTTACGGTAAAAGACGTAATACATCTCTTTTAAGTAAAGACCAAATGGTCTTTTTTTTATATACTGTTCTTATGTTATTAAAGGAAATAATAGACAGCATAGAGACAATCAAGGTCGTGGGTACGACTGAGGAGCAGGATATTCATGTCCTCAGTCAAGATTCGAGAGATGCAAACCTTGAGAACAGTTTGTATATAGCCGTTTCGGGTACTCAAACTAACGGACATAAATTTATAGATAGTGCAATTGAAAAGGGTGCTCTTGCTGTTGTTTGCGAACAGCTACCTGATCGTTTGCTGGAACAGGTGACATACATTCAGGTGAAAGACAGTAGAGTATCGCTTAGTATCATAGCAGATGTATTTTATCGACATCCGTCTAAAAAACTAAAGGTAATTGCTGTGACAGGCACGAATGGGAAAACCACCGTTGTGCATTATCTTGCACAAACCCTGAAAAATCTTGGTCAGAAACCACTTCTCCTCTCAACTGCCGGAGATTATTTTGATGGACAACCAATTGTTGTTCATCGGCATGCACCATCATCAGTAGAAATCATTGAATTGCAAAAAACATTACGCCAATACGTTGATGGGGGAGCAACTCACGTATGTCTTGAAGCAACCTCGCAAGCGCTTGATCAAGAGCGGTTGTTGGGTATTGATATTGATATGGCGATCTTTACAAATCTTGGACAAGACCATCTCGATTATCATACAACCATTGATAATTATGCGTATTCGAAGAAGCGTCTTTTTAATTCTTTGAAATCGTCAGCAATAGCAATAAGTAATGCTGACGATCCAAAAGGTTTTTGGATGATAGAAGATAGTCCTGCAGAAACCATTCGATTGTATGGGACAGGAGAGTGCGACTACTGGTTTTCAATTACACGAGCAGATCTCAATGGTATGGAAATTGAATGTAATAATACATTGTTGAAAGCTCCTGTAATTGGTTCATTCAATGCATATAATGTTGTTTCAGTTTACGCATCGTTGATTGAACTTGGTTATGAGAAAACCGAAATTATTAAACAACTGGAAATACTGCGAGGAGTACCAGGACGTATGGAATCTGTCCACAATCATAAATCAGTATTGGCGTTAGTTGATTACGCACACAGTCCTGATGCACTGAAGAGTGTTCTTGAAACACTCGCTACGATTCCTCATAAGCGAATTTTAACGGTGATCGGTTGTGGAGGAGATCGTGACAAAACTAAACGTGCCCCTATGGCGCGCATAGCTCAACAACTGAGCGATAGTGTTATCTATACAAGTGATAACCCTCGAACCGAAGCGATTCAACAAATCTTTGACGATATGAAGAATGGGGTTGATAACAATAGAGAAAATTATACATTTGTTGAGAGTAGGGAAGAAGCTATTAAGAATATCGTTCATACTGCTCACGAGGGTGATATTATTTTGGTGGCAGGAAAAGGACACGAAGATTATCAAATTATTGGCGAAACGAAACTCCATTTTGATGACCGTGAGATACTCAATCAATATTTGAACGAGAATTAAAAACTATTGTATACTGTAAGAACGAGAGTTGTTAGCATACTCGCAATTTCAATAGTATGGGTACAAATAAAAAACAACAGAATACAAAAGAACATCGACATGAATTCATTAATCGATGTGAGGAACAGTGTCAAACCGATCAAGAAATTCTTAATAAACTTACAGAAAGTCCAGTATTTATAGACCCCCGTTTTAATTTTAAGTATGCATCACTCTGTAATGCTATTGCTAATGTGTATCGAGATATACATGACGATCTTCATATTCATGGCATACCAAAGCAATTAGTTGTAGAGAAGTACGCCCCATTGCTAGATACATTACGTTCCCATGAGGCATGCACAGGTCAAATGTGTTCTGCAATTGATACACTTCGTGAATTACCTGACCACATCCTCTCTCATAATGAGTAGTAGGTAGTCATTTCTGACTTTGTTATAATGAGCATCTATGACATTTGGTTTTTTTGATTCTGGTATGGGTGGTTTGTTGATGATGCAATCATCCAACGATATTCTCAGAGGTCATTCGTGCGTATATTTAGGTGATACAAAACACTTGCCGTATGGGCCCCAATCATCAGAAGAGATATTAAACCATATGACCCCATGTTTATTATGGTTATTTGAACAGAAACAATGCGACTACGTGGTTGTTGCATGTAATACTGCGAGTGCCCAAGCGCTTGGAACATTTGTTGCACACTATCCGTTGTATCAAGACAGGGTAATCAATATTATTGATGTCACAAAACAATATCTCAGAGAACATGTTCCTCAATCAGATAACCTTGTAGTTCTAGCTACACAACGAACCGTTAGAAGTGGTGTATATGCTCATGGATTGAATCATCATATTACTCAGGTAGCCATGCCGGGTTTGGTAAATCTCATTGAACTTGGTGATATAAAAGGCGCACAATCAATGGTTTCAGACGCTCTAGCATATCATAGTGAGGCGAACACCATTCTCTTGGGTTGTACCCATTACATTGCTCTTGAGGAAGAACTCACAAGAATGTATCCAAATATGAATATTATAGGGCAAGATATTATTCTAAACGACTATTTAGTAAAATTTATTGTCGGTAGTGGCACAGTTAATGAGTCACATCGCGAATATTACGTTTCCCAAAATCCACATAATTATACTCAAACATTCAGCTTCCCATTTCAGTTGTTTGAATAGAAAAACCACTCATACTATAAGTGATTTTTCTTGATGGTGAGCCCTTGTTGCCATATATTTCCTGCACCGGCAGTGATAACAATATAATTTTTATCGTATTCTTTTGATTCAAAAAGCTCTTTAAATGTTTTTGGATCATGTACGACAATCAATTCTACTTTTGTAGGGTCAATATAATTTTCAAGAAGGTAATCTTCCTCAGGGATTCGTTCTTCTCTCGCTCGATACACAGGGAAGAGGTACAACACATCGACTTGTTCCAACGCTCTTCCAAATGCTTCTTTGAAATCACGTGTACGAGAATAGAGATGAGGTTCAAAGAGCATAACAACTTTCTTTTCAGGATAAAATTCTCTCAATCCTTGAATGAGTCTTTCCAATCCCTCAGGGTTGTGAGCATAATCATCGAGTAACAATGCACCATGTTCAGTAATTCCTACGTGTTCAATGCGCCGCTTTGCACCCTGAAAGTATTTTCCAAGATATTCACGACCCTCATCTATCGATAGTCCAAGTGCAGAAAGAACACCAAGCGCTGCTGCCGCGTTTTCAAGATTGTGTTCACCAGGAATAGGTAGTTTGAGGTCTTCATCAAGGTATTGAGAGTAATCAATAATAGTCATACCTAACAATTTTGCCTCAGCAACAATTGGTGAGAGTGCCTCAAGGTGAGGATTACATATCAACACACCTACACCTTTTTTATTTGAGAGAAATTTCTTAAAGGTATCTTGAATATGATTGAGATCTTTAAAGTAATCCAAGTGATCTTCAGTAATGTTTGTAATTACCGCAATATCATAGTCATAATTTAAAAATGATTCTTTGTATTCACACGCTTCTGTAACAAAATATTCTGATTGCCCGGCAACGAAGTTGCTGTTGTATTTTTGAAGATACTCTCCGACAATAGCCGTAGGATCAAGTCCAAGGTGTTTCAACAGCTCAACCACCATAGTCGTAGTTGTTGTTTTGCCATTTGTTCCTGAAACAGTAATGGTTGTTTTGCCTTTCATTACTTCGCCGAGCAGTTCGGGATATGAATATTCGGGTATACCAATATTACGTGCTTCTTGTCGTTCTAGGTTGTCGTTAGGTACTGCAGGAGAGTATACAACCATGTCATGTTCCAAAGTAATGTTTTCTGGCTGTACGCCAATATACACATGAATATCGTATTTTTCTTCCAAGTCATCAGTGATACGGGATTGCGTTACATCTGAACCTGTCACAAGAATACCTTTGTGTCGCATGTACTTTGCCATTGCTGACATAGCGATGCCACCAATGCCGATAAAATGTATTTTTTTTATAGGTGAGAAAAAATCCATATGTACAGTATAGCAAAATCAAAATAAAGAAGCTCTGGTGTACAGTGATGATGACGAATGTCATTTACACGAACAACCAGAGCTTTTTTGTGTTCCCCTCTAGGGGTGGGGTTTGACAAGCAAGCCCGGGTGGCGTCTTCTTCCGGTGCTCGTTACGTTCTTCGGGGAATAACGCAACGGGGTTGTCCTGAATAAAATGACCACACATCTTCGCTTTGTAAGCACTGACCTCAATGGGGTATAATGAGGGTGTTTAAGCATTCGGCGCTTGTCTCACCTATTAACAAACCGGTTCATTTGATTCAAATATAATCTATAGATAAAATACCACAATGAACATATGTGGATTCATTGTGGATAACTATTTCTTCATGTATTGCTTCACATAACGGACGTACTGATCTCCACGTTCATACTCATTATTGAATACACCAAACGATGCTGCGCCTGGAGAGAGGATAATAATATCTCCGCGATGTGCATAATCAAGAGCAATGTTGAGCGCGGTTTTCATATTGAGTGTTTCCATAAAATTTTCAAATTGAGCAGAAAAGCACATTCGAAGTTTGTCAGTTGCTCCACCTGAAAAGAGCAGTGTAAATTTTACGTTTCGTTCAATATACTTTGCCATTTTTTGATAGTGAAATTCTTTATCAGCTCCACCACCAATCAGTATAATATCTCTACCAGGGTATTGTTTCTTCAAAGATTGAAGAGAAACCACTGTTGATTCAGGTGTTGTTGAATTATTATCATTAAAAAATGTAATACCGTTTTTCGCACCAAGACGTTGAAATCTTCCTGGCACTCCTTCAAATGTTGTGAGTGCCTCTTTGATGATCGATTGTGTTATACCAAGCAGTTTCCCAACATGGTACGCTTGAGCAAGATTTTTTTCGTTGTGTTTCCCAAAAATATTGTACTCCCAAGATTTTGGAAGGTGTTTAAAACGAGCCAAGCATTGTTTTCCAATAATAGTACCACGATAGTATTTTTTGATTGCTTTTTTTGACGCGCTGGTCAGGATAAGGTGATCATCTTCAGTTTGATACCGAAAAATAGCAGTTTTATCTTTAAAATAGTTTCGCATCGACCCTTCGTAATAGTTGAGGTGGTCTTCGAAGAAGTTGGTAAACACCGCGATGTTAGGTGAAATTTTTACCGTGTGGAGACCCTGCAGTTGCCACGAATCAAGTTCGGCAAGTATGATATCCCCATCGTTTATTTTTTTTAAGAGTGGTAGGTTTGCAACTCCTCGAATATTGCCGGCAAGGTGGTATGTCAGATTGGCTTTCTTGAGCAGTGCTTCAATCAAACCAGTGGTTGTTGATTTCCCCTTAGAACCAGTTACTCCAATAACGGTGACACGTACGTTTTCTTTCTTCAAAATATCCAAAACTAATCCGAACGACATATGCACAGGGATGTGTTCTTTGTGAGCGGTTTCAATATATTTGTTATCTAAACTCACCCCAGCACTCTTTACTATCATATCTCGGTTACGAAAATCTGACACGAGGTGCTTTCCTAATGTATAGTCGATATTTTTAAAACGTTTAAGTTGTCTCAGCGATTTGACGAGTTTTTTTTGCTCTTTGAGATCGGTTGCAATAATATTCGCTCCGCATGAGGCCAGGAATTTAATATCACCAACGCCTCGTCCGAGAAGCCCGATACCCATCACGGTAATGTTTGTATCGCGAAAATAGTTTTCGTACTGCGATTTTTTCATTACTTCTAGTATACATGCGAGCTGTCTTATGCAAAGGATCAGTTGCTTGACCGGTCGAAATATGGTTTTCTGGTAAATAGAAACAAGTAAACACGTGAGGTATGAAAATTATAAACAAACTTAAATCATCGCTCTTTTGGGAAGCACTCTATGAATTCTTTGATTTTTTAACCAATAACCCATTCATTGCCTTTCTAGGATACGTTGAATATCCACTGGTTCTTTTTTGGATGTGGTTCCAGTTTGATATACCATCACCCTGGTGGGTTTACATGATCCCGGTGTGGCTATCGATTATCGTTATACTCAGCATTATGTATTCAATTTGGTCTGAAAGTTGGAAAATTTCATATTAAACCCCAAAACAACTAAAAGGAACCTTACACTCAAGGGGTTCCTTTTTATTTTTCTCGGTATTAGATGTATACTTTTTCTATGGATATTTTGAGTTTGTACCAAAAATTTAAAGAATGCGGACAAAATATTTCTACTGATACTCGAGACATTATTGCAGGGTCGATTTTTTTTGCTTGGAAAGGAGAACTTCATGATGGCAATATGTTTGCAGCTGATGCACTTGAAAAAGGTGCACGGTACGTTGTTATAGACAATCCTGAATATGCTCAAGATGAACGTTACATTCTTGTTGAAAATTCAATAGAAACGTTAGGACATCTCGCACGTTATCATCGACAACAATTTGATATTCCTGTGATCGGTATTGCAGGGAGCAATGGAAAAACTACCACTAAGGAACTTACAGCGAGAATCTTGTCAACTCAAAAGAACGTAGTGGCATCATTTGAAAGTGAAAATAATCACGTTGGTGTTCCAAAGACATTGTTACGAATCAATGAGATGACGGAGATTGTTTTGGTTGAACTTGGAGCAAATCATAAGGGTGAGATTCAACACCTCTGTAATATTGCCCAACCGAATTACGGACTTATAACGAACATTGGTCGAGATCATATTGGTTTGTTTGGTGACCAAACAGCAATTATTGAAGCAAATATTGAATTATATGATTATCTAAAGAAAAGCGGGGGACATATACTGGTGAATAAACATAACATGACTCTTATGAAGTATGGCTCAGGTATCGATCAAACGTGTTATGGAGAAGGTATTCAGACTGAGTTTGGCATTGAATCTCTCCACTCCGCGCCCTATGTATCTTTCTTATGGAAACAGTATACAGTCCGTACGCATATTACCGGTGAATACAATATTGAAAATATTGTTGCAGCAATTGCCATCGGAGTGTATTTCAATATTATTGACGATAATATCATTCACGCCATCGAGTCATATGTACCCAACAATAACCGTTCCGAGTTAATTGACACACCACATGCTAATGTTTTGATTAAGGATTTTTATAATGCCAATCTCACCAGTATGAAGTTTGCACTGCAGAATTTAGTTGATGTTGGGCGAGTGTACCATGATAAACAGACTGTTGCGATTATGGGAGATATGCTTGAGCTCGGAGAATACTCGCTCGGTGAACATCAGGCGGCGGTTGATTATGCGCAGGAGCTTGGTATCCATCGTATCGTTCTCATTGGTACTGAATTTCAAAAAACACATCATGGCGAGAGTGTTTCATATATAAACGTTGATGAGGCAATAGTTGAATTACAACAATTGCCCATTAAAAATTCAGTCATTCTC
>JAGQMO010000046.1 GCA_020428615.1 Patescibacteria group bacterium
TGAATGTTCTCGTTAATTCCCCACCATTATCGGCATCGTTGTGTCCAAAAACCAGTCTTTCTACCGAAAGCTGGTTTTAATTTGTTCTTTAATTTAATAACTCTAAATTTTTTACTATGGCAACAGTAACCATTCAACGTACCGGAACAGAAACAATATCAGCCGGAGGGCCCTGGAATTTCAAAACAAAAGACATATCTTTTTACCAATCGGATGTTTTTGAAGTTCAAACGACACAAAACAGTATCAACCAAACTATTTATTCTATTGAGAATCAAGGTTATACATTCTGCTTAGCGTATTTATACAAAAACGGATATATCTCTGAGCTCGATTTAAAACAAATCAATGCTGAGAGTATTCTGCACTTACGAGTTGATAGCTACAACCTAAGAAGACATGATAAATGCAATGAAAAAATGAAAGATGTTGTACTTAAGATTTATTCACAGGGAGGTTATCTGTTAATCTCTGCTGCAGAAAAAGGGGTACTTATTGACGGCAAAATTCACGTATTTTCAAAAATAGAACTCCCGAATAAAATTACTCTACAATTACCTTATAATGGAGGACGCACCATTCCTAGGTTTGTTGAATTTCCGTTAGCAAAAATTGAAAATATACTCTAGTCTATGAAAAAAGTGCTCGTTTGAGCACTTTTTAAATGGTAAACTGACCTTTCTTGTAAATAACTTTTTCCGTACCATCAGCTAGTGTCGCAGTAACCGTTCTGTCGGTTGTTGAAACAATATCAGTGTGCACTGACGAGAAATTGTAACCCATCTTCTCCCATTCTTTTTCGGTCACCTTTCCGGGATCACCCTGATAGCAATCGCGATACGCCATACCGAGCGCGATGTGAGTATTACCATACTTCCCTCCCATGTTCTCGTCATACAACGTATCTGCCATAGGTTTGGTAATTTTTGAAAATCGAGCATCGGTTAATGAAAACTCACCAATTTTATCAGCATTTTTTGTGGCAATCATTTCTTTTAAAACTTTCTCATTTTTTGTTGCCGAAGATTTAACAACTCGGCCATTTTTAAATTCTAGTTTAATTCCCTTGATGATGTTTCCGTAACGGTAGAGCGGTTGGTTGAATCTAATCCATCCATTTGTTCCACGCCAATCAGGGCTGGTAAAAATTTCAAAGCTTGGAATGTTTGCTCCGCTACCCCCCTTCCAAGCACCTTTTTTAGGTAAGGTTATATGAAGATCAACATCTGCTCCAACAATATGCAGTTTCTGAATTTTTAATGTATTGAGTTTGTGAACATTCTTCTGAATATTGCTGTTGAGCTTCTTCCAGGTCACTACTGGGTCTTTGTCATTTAGATAACACGCTTTAATAATCTGATTCCAGTATTCCTTGATTGAGAGTCCTGCAGCTTTTGCCATCGCTTCGGTGCCATACAAACACAACGTCCATGAGAACTCCCCCCTGTTCTCTTTTTTGGTTCTCCATTCACGCCATGGTTTTAGCGCCTCACCACGTTGCATAATTTTTTTCGGATCAACGTTTTTCATGAGCTCAGGATCTTCTTCCGAAATTATGTAAATAGAATGATCAACCACCTCGAGCAATCCTTTGTAATATGCTTCAGGAAAAAATTGTATTTGCTTGACATCTGCTTCTTCAAAAAATATTTTGCTCGTGTCGTACTGTGGTTCGCTAATCCCAAAATTTCCAATAACATGGCCACCTTGCTTGAGAATTTCACGATAAATAGCTGCATACAATGGCTTACTGGCTTCGTTTGCAGTGAGCTGAACCACCTCCCCTTTTTTGATGCCTTTTCCACTATTGAGTGCGTAATTTACCATCACGTCAGCGTACTTTTCTAATATTTTTTTACTTGGTGTGTATGTTTTCATATTCGTTATTATATATCAACCCAACCAAAAATCTATTCTAATATTCTTAAGAAGATTAAAATAGATTTCAATGTAGTAATAAAGAGAAGAAAAAAAACCTTCCTAAGATTCTTTTTTCAACGGTTTGAGTTCTAGGTGAAGCTCATCGAGTTGTTCCTGAGAAATTTCCGATGGGGAATCCATCATAGGATCACGACCTTCTCCATTTTTAGGAAATGCAATAACTTCACGGATAGTTTTTTCGTTTTGAAGTATCATCATAAGGCGATCAAATCCCCACGCAATTCCTCCATGTGGAGGAGTACCTGAACCAAGCGCTCGCAACATATGCCCAAAATTTGTTTCAATTTTTTCATCACTATGCCCTAGTATGCGAAGGATTGATTGTAATATTTCAGGATCATGTGCTCGAACAGAACCACCACCAATCTCATACCCATTCAATACAATATCGTACTGAGCTGCGACAATATCCTTTATGTTTTGCCTACTCTTTAAGTTCTCTATATGTTCCGGTTTGGAGAGTGAAAATGGATTGTGGGTGAACGTCCACTCACCTTGTGCCTGTGGGTCATCTGAATCAGCAGTTTTCTCAAAAAATGGGAAATCGACTATCCAACAAAATGCGAGTACATTTGGATCATTTTTATCTTCCCGTAAATCCGGTCGATCATTCCCATACTTCTCCATTGATTCAGTATATGAAATGCGCGGGAACGGAATCTGTTGTATACGCTTCTCTGGATAGAGTTCAGTAACAATTTTAACAAGAAGTTCCTCGTTAAGGGTTATAATATCCTCCTCTGTTGCAAAAGAGATTTCGAGGTCAAGCTGAGTAAACTCGGGCTGACGATCTCCGCGTAGATCCTCGTCACGCATACATCGCGCAAATTGAAAGTATCGCTCCATACCCGAAGACATGAGGAGCTGTTTGTATTGCTGAGGTGACTGTGGCAATGCATAGAATTGGTGCGGTGATAGTCGCGCAGGCACAACGTAGTCACGTGCACCCTCTGGGGTTGATTTCGTCAGGATAGGCGTTTCAAGTTCAAGGAAACCTTGTTCATCAAGGTAATCTCGACATAATTTTGCAACCCTGTGTCGCATTTGCATATTGTTTTGCATACGTTCAGTTCGTAAATCAAGGTAACGATTCTTCAATCGAACCTCTTCGTTAATTCCACCTGTTGATTCAGTGATTTCAAATGTTGGGGTGTCTGCTTGGTTGAGTACTTCAATTTCAGTAATTTCAATCTCTACATCTTTTATAAAAAATTCACGAGTGCCTGTATTCGCGAGGTTTTCTTTGAATTCCTTTGCGCTCTTGTCATTTCGTTCGTTCACAATACCCGTGACCGCAACAACCCATTCTGGACGGAGTGTTTTTGCAACTTCCATAACTTCTGGTTTATCGAAAACTACCCCCTGCACTTTTCCGGAAACATCGCGAAAGTCAAAAAACGCCATTTTCCCCTGGTTGCGTGCAACGTCAATCCATCCTTTGATGGTAACAATATTGCCGAGTTCGTTATGTACATTTTTAATAAGTGTTCGTTTCATATTACCTATCTTTTTTATTGTTAATCTTAATAAAAGGAATCTCTATATCTTTAGTAAGTTTTGAAATAAACAAAATAATGTTTGCGACATCATCAACATTCATTCTCTTATTCTCATCTCTTTCTAACGAAAGTCCTTTCATTTTTTTCCAAATATTACTTTGAAAACCAGCTGGACAGAATTCCGTAACCCTAGAATTTGTATCTTTAAGTGATGAATTTAATTCTTTGGTAAATTGTCTTAACGCAGCCTTAGAAGCACTATATGCTAAGAAGCTTGGGTATGTTCCTTCAAGAGAAGATGAAGTAATATTTATAATATCTGCACCATTTTTCTCTATAAGCGGAAATAAGTCACCTGTTATTTTCATATGTGAAAAAACATTTATAGAAAAGGATTCAATTAGATTTTCAATATCATAATTTGAAATATCGGCGGTATATAACATACCCGCATTATTAATTATGAGATCAAAATTATCATGCTCTTGTTTAATAAATGAGATAAAATTATTCACCTCTGCGGGTAGAGCCAGATTGATTTTCCTGTGTACATACGAAAGATTTACAATAATACCTTCACTATTCGATAAACCTATCACAAAATAACCTTCATCTAAAAATTTCTTAGCTAATGATAATCCTAACCCGGAACTTGATCCTGTAATGATAACTTTTTTCATATATCTTTTTCAAATTAAAATCGCCTCTGTATACACGTAAAATATTACGTACATACAGGGACGATTTTAGTAACCGCGGT
>JAGQMO010000002.1 GCA_020428615.1 Patescibacteria group bacterium
GTATCGCTCGATTGGTGGATTATTCCTGAAAAAGAAATTTATGGTGATGATGAAGGACTCACATCTCCCAAGAAAAAAAATATTGAAGTGCTCGTAGCGGCAGTTCGTAATGAAGTTGTTGAACGGTATGATACGGTGGTGCAAACGCTCGCTGCGTTTTCTTCGGTATCCTATGAAATCGAAACATTCAGTGCCATTCGAGGGTCGTTCAAGCATGAGCTTGCTCCGGTGATGCTCCTTGATTTTGGAGCTTCGGGAGTTCGCATGAGTATTATTGAACATGGCGTTGTTCGCAAATTCAGAGCGATCAATCGCGGTTCAGCATACCTCTCTTCATCTCTTGAAAAGTCTCTTGAAATTCCTTTTGATGAAGCAGAGCAATTAAAACGAGATGTTGGATTACAAAGAGATCATCCAAACAAAGAAGCATACAATATTATTAAAACAGGAGTCAGCTACATCTTCTCTGAAATTCAAAATGTGATTCTTGATTTTGAAAAAGAGTACAATAAACCGATCAGCAAGATCATTTTGACCGGTGGAGGTTCTCGTTTGCCTCAATTTAGAGAACAAGTCGAATCGAAATATAACATTACAACCTACTTTGCAGATCCGTTCAGCAAAGCCGTCTCTCCTGACTTTTTGGAGGGTGTGCTTGAACAAGCAGGTCCCGAGTTCACGGTTGCGATCGGTTTGGCGCTTCAAGGTCTCGAATAAACTTTTCATTTTTTGTTAAAAAGAACTATAATAGAAACAACCATGGACAAAGAATTCAAAACAACATTTATTCCTAAAAAAAATCCGATTGGAGCCAAAGCCCCAGAGTCAAAGACTGTTAAAGCACGTAGAAGTCTCTTTGGAATTTTGGCGTTGCTTTTGTTTGTTACCGCCGTTGTTTCTACGATCGGTGTGTATTTGTATAAGGCCCGATTAGTATCGGTTATTAATTCTCGCATTGATTCTATTAATCGAGCTGAAAAAGCATTTGAACCATCTGTTATTTTGGATTTGAAAAAACTCGACATTCGTTTACGTGCAGGAACTGAACTACTCAACCAACACGTTGCTGTGTCGGATTTTCTTGACTCGCTTGGTGAATCAACCCTACCTGATATTAGCTTCAGAGAATTTTCATTTTCCTATGCTCCAGACGGTTCTGCGGTGAGTATGACCGGAGAAGCTAAAGGATACCTTCAGATCGCGCAACAATCTGACATCTTTGAGAGCAATAACTACATTCAAAACCATATCTTCTCTGATTTTGCTTTAACTGATACAGGACGCATTACATTTTCTCTTCAATTCACGCTCAATCCTGAATTGTTGCAGTTTGGTCGAACTGTAAAAAATACCGAGTCAGATACGACTGTACCTGAGGGTGTAATTATTCCACCAACGAATAATGAAATTCCAGACGGTGTTGATATTAATTTTGACGGGCTTACCCAATAACCTTATCTAAGATTCGTATGAAGAACATCATTTCAATTATTGTAACCATCATTTCGCTCGCCGCATTTGTTTTGATCGTGCAGCCACAGTATGCAGCCATCAAAGACATGCAAGTGCGGGGTGGTCAACTCGAGGGAGTGCTCGATAACGCTCGTAAACTCCAGTCGTTGCGCGATTCGCTCCTTGAGAAACGAAACGAAATTGCTAATTCTGATATTAGACGTTTAGAGAAGCTCATTCCGGAAAGTGCTGATAATGTAAAATTGATTTTGGAATTTGAACAGATAGCCGATCGGTATGGGCTCTCTATTCAAGCTGCCTCTACGACCAAGGAGGATGAATCAGGAGAACAACAAGCCCAGAATTTTGATATTGAGAGCAAAGACTACGGTATCATCACACTCGATTTTACGATCAATGGTGGGTATGCTGAATTTATTTCTTTCCTCAAGGATGTTGAGAAAAATCTGCGTATCACTGATATCCGTGAATTCAGCATTACTCCTCCAACAGGACTCGAAGCAGATTATAGTTTTAACCTCACCATCGATACTTATTGGTTAAAGGATAATATTTAACGAGACATATGAAGAATAAGAAAACAATTAAAAATATCATTCTCGGTCTGGTTATTGCGATTTGTGTTCTGATTGTATATTCGGTTTTGAGTGGAAAAGGAAATGAGAGTACCGGCAGTCAAAGTTCTCTCTCGAGTTTGGTTGGTACTGGTTCATTTGGGCAGGTTCAGGAATCAAATACAGATCTCGCCAACGCTGAAATTTTAAGGATTCTTGGAAGTATTCAAAATATTACATTAGATGACGACATCTTTAACAATCCTGTATTTCGTGAACTCGAAGATAGTCGCTTCACCATTCCGAAACCCGTTCGTGTCGGACGACCAAATCCGTTTCGTCCAATTGGTTTTGATGCGGTTGTTCTTGATACTGGAAACCAAGGTCTGGGATTCGGCAATGACCAAGACACCGGAGATGGTTCTGATTTTTTTGATGAGACGATCTAATTTCCTACAACTCCCTTTCCTAAGGGAGTTGTTTTTTGGTATGATTACACTATAAATCATTGTTATGAATTTTTTAGAAACACTCGTAAAAAAAGGAATCATCAATCGGTATCAAGTTGATGAAATTATTGAAGCAACAACCAAGGAAGATAAAACCATTGAACAGGTATTGGACGAAATGGGTGTTTCTGATGATGCTATACTCGAAGCAAAGAGTGAATATTTTGGCATCAAGAAAAAAAACATCAATTATGACAAAGTTGATGAAGCGGTTGTAAAAAAAATACCTATTGATAGCGCTAAAACATACCAAATGGTGGCGTTTAACATGACTGATGATGGAGTTCTTGAGGTGGGAATGCTTGATCCGAGAAATATTGAAGCTCAAAACGTCCTTCAGTTTATTACTGCTGAGCATGGTACTCCTTATGAAATTTATATTATTACTGAACGAGGGTATCAAGAGCTTATGAAAAAGTATTCAGGACTCACCGGCGAAGTCGGAGATGTTATTGATGATTATATTGATATTGATGCCGCTGGGAAAGATTTGAGAAATGATGATGACGATGATGGGGATGGGAAAGAAAACGGAGACGGAAAAATTACTGAAGATGCACCAGTTACCAAAATGGTTGCAGCCATTATTCGGCACGCGGTGAAACAAGGGGCCTCAGACATTCACATTGAACATACTGGCGAAGTGGTTCGCGTGCGTTTTCGTATTGATGGAGTCCTTAATACCTACCTCGAGATTCCCAAACAAATTCACAGCGCAATGGTTTCTCGCGTGAAGATTATGACAAAAACCATGAAACTTGATGAACGCCGTAAACCGCAAGACGGACGTTTTCCCGCAATGATTGAAGGACGCAAAATTGATTTCCGTGTATCGGTCATGCCAACATTCTTTGGTGAGAAAGTTGTGATTCGTATTCTTGATCCGAATCGAGGCATTCGGCGACTTGATTTGCTTGGTATTTCAGACAGTTACAACAACCTGATTCGCGAAGCAATAGCGCGACCACATGGATTAATATTGATTACTGGCCCGACTGGTTCTGGTAAAACAACAACATTGTATGCCATGTTGAATGAAGTTGATCGCGAAACCAAGAATGTCGTATCTCTTGAAGATCCTGTTGAATACCAGCTCCCAGGTGTTAATCAATCCCAGGTGCATGCTGAAATCGGGTATACGTTTGCATCAGGATTGCGTTCCATTGTACGTCAAGACCCTGACATTATCATGGTAGGAGAAATTCGGGATAAGGAAACCGCGAATCTTGCCATTCAAGCTGCGCTTACTGGACACTTGGTTTTTGCGACACTCCACACGAATAGTTCGTTCGGTATTATTCCGCGTCTCGTTGATATGGGTGTTGACCCATACCTGATTGCACCAACACTTATTTTAGGTATTGCGCAACGTTTAGTTCGAACAATCGCAGATGGTGCTGCTGTGCCGTTTGAAAAAGAGGCGAGTGTTAAACAGATGATTCAAAAACAATTTGCCGACTTGCCTGAGGAATACAAGAGCAAGCTTAATCTAGATCGCAACCTCTATGATGTGAAACCGACCAAAGAAGCTCCTGATGGATTGAAAGGTCGTATGGCAGTATTTGAAATGTTTAAAGTCGATAAAGAAATGGAGGCAATTATTCTTGAAGAACCAACAGAAGAACGAATTTATAAGGCCGCTCGGCGTCATGGCATGATTACATTAAAAGAAACAGCGATTTTAGAAGGACTTGAAGGAAGAATACCGTTTAGCGAAATTAACCAACTATAGAGAATTATGAACAACGATTATAAAAAAATGTTAGAGAACTTGCTTTTGACAGTCGAACGTGAAAACGCTTCTGATTTACACCTTTCGCCTGGACGCAAACCAATCATGCGTGTTGAGACAGAACTTATTCCATTGGCAAATCGAGATGTACTCACAAAAGAAGATACCTTTGGTATTTTGAAAGAAATAGTCAATGAAGAGAAATTAACCAAAGTTATGAATTTGGAAGAAATTGATTTTTCATACGCTTTTGGTGATACCCTACGTCTTCGTTCAACCGCATACATACAAAGTGGAGTTATTAATTTGAACTTTCGCGTGATTCAAGAGGTTCGAGAACTGTCAGAACTCAATTTACCACCAGTACTTGAAACATTTGCACAAAAAGAACAAGGACTCTTTTTGATTGTTGGTCCTGTTGGTCAAGGAAAATCAACAACAATGGCGGCTTTGATTTCAATGATTAATCACAACCGCCGTGAGCATATTGTTACGATTGAAAATCCTGTTGAATATCTTTTCAAAGATGATCAATCAATTATTGACCAACGAGAGGTTGGCATTGATACGAAATCATTTGAAACAGGATTGAAATCAGTTTTCCGACAAGACGTGAATGTTATCATGGTTGGAGAAATGCGTAATCCAGAAACTATTTCAACAGTTGTTACAGCAGCTGAAACGGGACACCTCGTATTCTCAACACTCCATACAAATAACGCTGCGCAAACCATCGATCGTATTGTCGATTCATTTCCGGCGAACCAACAAAATCAGGTACGTACGCAACTTGCTGCATCACTGATCGGGATTTTTTCTCAACGACTCATTAAAAGTCAGCGTGGCGGAATGGTTCCTGCATATGAGTTGATGATTAATAATAAAGCGACCGCAAACCTTATTCGTGAAGGGAAAACTCATGAAATTAATACGGTGATTGAAACGGGGGCTGAACAGGGCATGATTGATATGAACAAATCGTTGGTTGAATTGGTTCAAATGGGACATATTACCGTTGAGGATGCATATCGTCATTCATTGAATCCAAAATTGCTCGATTCAATGATATAATATAGTTACTATGTTATTTAATTATAAAGTTGTTACTAAGGAAGGCATCGAAAAGAAAGGTCAAATTGAAGCTGCCAGCAGTGATATTGCTGTTGCTACACTTCAACGAAGAGAATACGTTGTGGTGTCACTTGTCCCTGATTCAAAAAAAAGTTTTTTTGAAAGCAATATTCCATTCTTTGATCGTATCCCGATGAAACATATTGTATTGATGTCAAAACAGGCAGCGACACTTTTTGAGGCACAAGTTTCAGCTGTGAAAACATTTGAGCTCCTTGGTCAGAATGCTGAAAGTAAAGGGATACAAAAAGCTTTAGCACAAGTAACTGATGATATCCGAGGTGGAACATCAATTTCAGGAGCCATGGCGAAACAACCAAAAGTGTTCTCTGATTTTTATGTCAACATGGTGCGTGCCGGAGAAGAATCAGGTAAATTAACCGAAACGTTTACGTTTTTGGCAGAATATCTTGAACGAAGTTATGAGCTTTCTTCAAAAACCAAAAATGCTCTCGTCTATCCTTCATTTATTATTGTGACATTTATTACCGTGATGACGTTAATGTTGGTCAAGGTTATTCCAAATATGGCAAAAATTATTGAGGACTCAGGACAACAAGTTCCCGTGTATACTAAAATTACCCTCGCGATTTCAGACTTTTTTGTCAATTATGGTGTATTCTTGTTAATTCTTATTGTGATCGCAGGATTCCTCGTTTGGCGTATGTTGAAAACAGATAACGGAAGGACTCGTTTTGATCAAATTAAATTGAATTTACCTGGATTTGGCAAGTTGTATCGTAAAATTTATTTGGCTCGCATTGCTGATAACATGAATACCATGCTGACCGCAGGTATTCCGGTAGTTCGCACGCTTGAGATTTCGGGAGATGTTGTGGGGAATACCATCTTTAGCAATATTTTGGCTGACGCAGTTGAAGAGGTGAAAGGTGGAAACAGTATTTCAAATGCATTTAATAAACATGAAGAGATTCCACAAATAATGGTTCAAATGGTAAAGGTTGGAGAAGAAACTGGTTCAATTGGTAAAATTCTTAAAACGCTTGCTCGTTTTTATAACAAAGAGGTAAACGACACTGTTGATACATTGATCGGATTGATTGAACCCGCAATGATTGTTCTTTTAGGAATCGGTGTGGGAGGACTCTTGATGTCAGTTATGATTCCGATTTATAACGTTGCTGGAAGTATCACCTAAAACACTTGGTGCACAGGTGTTTTTAAATGCAATTTAGAGTTTATTGTGTCAATGTTCATAAACCTATTGTGCTGTAATGGTTTTTGGTATAATGTACGTAACCAATTCTGAGAAGAAGGAATTTCGGTTATTGAAACATTACTGTTTTCAATAGTAGGAAATGCTCGTTATTTCCTTGATTATTCATTAATTTTTTTATAGAAAATGACTAAACAAAAAGGTTTTACATTGATTGAATTGCTCGTAGTAATTGCAATCATCGGAATTTTGGCAGCAGTTGTATTGGCTGCACTTCAAGACGCTCGAGCCGGAGCTCAAGATGCTGCCATCAAAGCCGATCTTGCCAACGCACGAACTCAAATGGAACTCTACTTCGTTGAAAACGGATACTATAATACCGATGGTGGAACTGGTACAACATGTGGAGCGACACTTACTGCATTCCAGTCCTCAATCACTGCAAACGGTGGTAATGGTACATGTGCAACTGCTTCGAACGGATCAACCTATTCTTATTATTCAGACCTCTCTAGTGACTACTTCTGCGTTGATTCAACGGGGTATGCGGGAGTCCAAGCGAGTGCTGCAAGTGATGGAAGTAGCTGTTAATTGTCGGTTTGCTTGATGATATTCAAAAACAACGGATCTTCATTCGTTGTTTTTATATGCTTGATATGAATCCTTCATGATATACTAATGGTATGAAAGATCATAAAAAAGGATTTACCCTTATTGAGATAGTAACAGTACTTGGTCTCATGGCCATTATTTTAATTATTGTTCTCGCGAGTCTAAACCAGAGTCGTATGAATACCAGAGACAATTTGAGAATTTCCAATATTGAGACTATTCGTGTAGCGCTTGAAGAATATCGCGCGTTTTGTGGTGTTTTTCCCGCAACACTTGAACTTGATGCAGATAACGGGCTCAACGGTATGACTTGTAGTCATACGTTTGGTGAGTTCATACCGGAAATTCCTACTGCGCCGACACGAAATGGTGATTCACTTCTTGTTGACGGAACCGTTCCAACACAATCGGTTTTCAATGGATATTTTTACGCTGCACTATCGACATCTCTCAATGGACCGTCTTGTTACGAATATCATCTAGGCGCAGAATTAGAATTTGCAACAAACAATGAAGAAGATCAGTCCAGGTATCTTTCCGAAGATCATGATTTTGAAGATGGTGAGGGAGACTACTCGTATCGCTGTGCATCATCTGCTCCTGATTTCGGTAGCGCAAATCCCGCGACTGATGATTTGAACGGATTATATGATTTTAGAAGTTTGAATAATCATTAATTTACTCTATGAATACACTCATTATTGTTATTGCGACTGTCTTTGGGTTACTCGTTGGAAGTTTTCTGAATGTGATCGCGCTCCGTTTCCATATAGGAAAAGGTATTCGAGGTCGTTCTCAATGTTTTTCGTGTAATCATGTGCTCGGATGGAAAGATCTCATCCCTCTTTTCTCATTCGTCTTGCAAAAAGGGAGGTGCCGATATTGTTTGAGCCACATTTCTGTTGATAATCTTTACGCTGAACTATGCACTGGTGTCTTTTTTGGACTCATTGCTGGGAGAGCTGCTTTGTTTGGAGAGATTCCTCTCACGTTAGGGTATTTTATCAGTACACTGTTTCTTTTTATTCTCTTTTCAATCCTTATTGTTATTTTTCTCTATGATGTGCGTCATAAAATTATTCCCGATGTATTATCTCTCGTATTTGGAGTGATGTCTTTTGTCAGCATATTTTTATTTGATGTAGCTAACCACATTTTTACATACACTGGTGTGCATATGCCATCATGGTTCCATATATTCTCTGGAATACTCATTCCTTTACCATTTGTTGTACTCTGGTTCATTTCACGAGGTCGTTGGATTGGACTCGGTGATCCGAAATTAATGGTTGGGATAGGGTTTCTTCTTGGATTTGAAAGAGGAGTATCCGCAGTATTTTTGTCATTTTGGCTAGGTGCATTGTTTGCACTTGGGCTTATGCTCATGAATGCTCTTTTTCATAAAACATTGTTACGTAAGGGTAAAAAAAGTATAATGAAAGCAGAGTTGCCTTTTGCTCCGTTTCTCATTATTGCTACGCTCGTGGTTCTCATTGGAGACGCGAACGTTCTCTTGTTGTAAATTCTATTTAGTTTATGATTCTTGCTTTTCGAAACAATAAAAAAAAATATCTTTCTCAGAAAGGGTTTAGCTTGATTGAATTTGTGGTCGTTCTTGTTATTTTTTCTATTATGTCGAGCGTATCTATTTTTAACTATAATAATTACCGCAACGTTATCCGAGAAATTAATGTATCCCAAGACATCGCACTATCAATTCGTCAGGCACAGGTCTACGGACTCTCATCAACAGATCGTATTGTTGGAGACAGTGATACAGACCCTGAAGACTTATTTGCATTCAATCAGAGCATCCCAGACATCACCCAAGATCGTTCAATTCGAGGCGTTGTTATTGATTCTGATAACGAGAGTATTATTATTTTTGAAGATCTCAACAGAAATTTCGTATACGATTCATCAACCGATCGCATTATTGATACCAGAACAATCCTTGCAAGCGGTGTAGAGATTCTTGGTGTTGATTTGTGCGATACGAATCCTAATTGCGACAATGTACAAACTGACCCGGTGCATATTGCATTCCAGCGTCCATATCCAGACGCATATATCTCTTTGGATGGTGCCCCCTCTACGACATATGATTTTGCATCAATACTTATCAGCTCTTCTTCAACGCCGGATCGATATGTTGAGTTAAATATGATTGGTAACATTTCTGTTAAAAAAGATTATGAAGTTTCTCCATAGTAACAATCAAAAAAATGGATTCACATTGGTTGAGATCATGGTGTCGGTAGCAATTTTTACTATTATTATTACGATTGGGATGGGTGCTCTTGTTTCCTTGATTGATTCTTATCAAATTTCTCGTCAAGAAAAGAATGTACACGATAATTTGAATTATGCGTTGGAGGCTATGATACGAGAAATTCGACTCGGCCAAAATTATTATGCTGATGCTTCTCCATCCGGAGTGGATACGGGTGCCGTTGGTGGTGATGGTATTGGAGATTCCTTAGGGTTTGATGCTGCTGACAATCGGGGATATGTTGTCTACTATGTTGAAAATGGCGCACTTATGGTGTATCGAAACGGTGGCGTTAATGATGGTGTTCACGCATTAACTGACAGCAGTCAAATCACCATCGATTCGATTCGTTTTACCGTTACGGGAACAGATCCATTGAACCTTGGCGACCATAATCAACCCCTCGTTTGGATTCAAGTACAAGCTACTTATCCAGGAGAAACGCGAGAGACAACCGTGCAAACGCTCGTTTCCCAACGAACGCTTGATGTATAAAAGAGAAATATGTTTACTTACAAACTTACAAAAAAACATACACAAGGATTTACATTAGTTGAAATGTTGATTGCAGTGTTTATTTTTACTGTTTCCCTTGCTGCACTTATGTCAGTGTCTGCACGTGGAATCAAATCCGCGAATTTTGCTCAAAAGCGCATTATTGCTGATTATTTGGCACTTGAAGGTATTGAGGTGGTACGTAACATACGTGATTCTGCCTTATTATCATTCAGTAGTGAAAGTACATGGCAGGACGTTTTCGACCAAGATGGTTGCTTGAGTCAGGGTGGTGCTGATCCGTCATGTCAGTTTATTTTAGGGGGGAACATTACACTTGAGCCATGCACGGCTCCCTGCACAGTCTATTACAGCGAATCCAGTAATGCGTATCAGCATAATCAGTTACCCGGCTATGTTGACAGCGGTTTCACTCGTGAGATTAAATTGACAACAGTTCCAAGTAATAATCGTGAAATCATCGTGAGTGTTATTGTTGATTGGGGTACCGATCAAGTTGTGTACACAGATGACCTCATGTTGTGGTTATAATATTGTTATGAAACATATGTATCCCTTACAAAAAAATAAAGGTTTCGTTATCTTGTTTGCAGTTTTGGTTTCATCCTTGATACTTCTTATCTCTGCGGGAATTTTCAATATTGTTCAAAAGGAAGTCGTACTTTCTTCGTATGCACGTGAATCACAACGAGCGTTCTATGCTGCAGATTCAGCATTAGAATGCGCCTTGTATGCTGATGTGAGTGGTGCTGTTGTTACCCCTACAGGACCAGGGACACCGTTTTCAGCAAATGCACCTGCTGACGGAGTTTTTGAATGCGCAGGCGATAGTATTGCAAGTACGTATCTTGAAACATCAGGTGGTACTGCAGATTATGACTATCCTTTTGTGTTTCGATATTATAATACCTATAATACGAACGATAATAGTTGCGCCTATGTTCTTGTTGAGAAAAATTTGAAATCCACTGACCTCAGTATGATTGAAACCCGTATCACTGCTGTTGGATTTAACATCTGTACGGATAGTAGTGGCGTGTATAGTGGTGATGTCAATATTCCTGATTTTGATAATCCAACCCTACTTGAACGTCGTCTGAGCATTATTTATACACAGTAGAAAATGAATGAGAGAGAAGCGAAAAAACGAATAACGCAGTTAACCAACGAGATAGCCCACCATGCCGAATTGTACTACATTCATGATGCACCTATTGTTTCAGATGAAGTTTATGATTCTCTCTATCAAGAGCTTGTTTCACTCGAACAAGCTTTTCCTCACTTACAACGAAAAAATTCTCCGACACAACGTGTGGGGGATGGCATTCTTGAAGGATTTACTAAAGCTCGGCATCGTTTTCCTCAATGGTCTTTTGATAATGTGTTTGATTTTACCGAATTGCAAAAGTGGGAAGAAAGAGTGGTGCGTTTTCTTGAAAAGAAAATCGCTGATTCAACGATGGATATTGAATATGTTATTGAGTTAAAGATAGATGGTCTCAAGGTTATCTTAGATTACGACAATGGGACATTGGTTCGAGGCGCCACTCGTGGTGATGGTATTGTTGGTGAAGATATTACTCCAAATTTAAAAACAATTAACGATATTCCACACACTATTTCAGAAAAAAAATCATTGTCTATTATTGGAGAGACATGGATTCCAAAAGAACAGCTTGTTACTATTAATGCACAACGTGAACGCGAAGGATTAGCTACCTATGCAAATCCCAGAAACTTGGCGGCCGGTACGTTACGACAACTCGATACTGCGATTGTGCGTAAACGAAAATTAAAAACATTTGTGTATGATGTTGATAGTGAGTCTGAAATGTTTGATACTCATGAATCAGAACTTCTCTTTTTGAAACAATCAGGTTTTCAAGTAAATGAACACTATCTCGTTACTCATTCCTTACAGGAAATTCAGGAATTTTACGATACGTGGGCGAGTATTCGTCATGATCAAGCGTACGGTGTTGATGGGTTGGTTATTAAAATAAATGATAAAAAATTGTGCGCTCTTCTTGGTTACACCTCAAAATCACCTCGATTTGCGATAGCTTATAAATTCCCAGCCGAACAAAAAACAACAATCGTTGAAAATGTTACGTTTCAAATCGGAAGAACAGGAGTACTTACGCCTGTTGCTGAACTCGTGCCTGTTTTTATTGATGGATCTTTGGTCAGCCGGGCTACACTGCATAACACTGATGAAATAGATCGTCTTGGTTTGCGAATTGGAGATACGGTTGTGGTTGAAAAAGCAGGGGATATTATTCCTAAAATCAAAGATGTGCTCGTGAATCTTCGTTCAGGAAAAGAACGTAGAATCAATATTGAAAAAATAGCCCACAAACAACATCTTTCACTTAAAAAAGTCATTTCTCAATCTGGTGTTACTTCGTGGTATGTTGACGAAGAGAGTGATGAAGTCGCAATACAACGGTTAGTTTATTTTGTTTCAAAAACTGCTATGAATATTGAAGGGATGGGCGAGCGACATGTTCGAGCGCTCTATGATGTGGGGTTCATAAGAACCATGAGTGATATTTTTCAGCTCAGTTACGATCAAATCATTTCGCTACCGCTCTTTAAGGAAAAGGCAACACGTAATCTTCTTCGAGCGATCGATCAAGCGCGCACTACTAACCTTAAAACATTCATAACCAGTCTTGGTATTCGACATGTCGGTTCAGAAATTGCTGAATTGTATAGCAAACATTTTCGTAACATTGATGCAATTATTCACGCTTCGTTTGAAGAGTTTGTAACCATTCGTGGTGTTGGTGAACAAATCGCTCGAGCGACATGTGATTATTTTTCCAAGAAAAACAATCTCACAGAGATTCAGCGACTTCTCAAACACCTCAATATAGAAAACAATACATCTATACGTCAGCAAAATTTAATGAATCTCTCCTTTGTGGTAACGGGGACATTGAATACGTTTACACGTGATGGAATTAAAAAAGAAATAAAGGATAGAGGAGGAAAAGTACTCAACACGATGAGTTCGCGAGTGAATTATCTTGTGGTAGGCCAAAAACCAGGATCTAAACTTGCTCAAGCACAAAGATTAGGAGTTACCGTTCTTCAAGAAGATGAGTTTGCTGAACGATTTCTCGTGTAACATATCGTTCAATAGACATTGAGCAATTGCCATTATCAGCTATACTGATGGGTATGAATGCAGAAGATATACGAGCGCTCGCTGAACTCTCTCGGTTGGAACTCAATGACGAGGATATTGAATCGTACCGTAAAGACTTTGATGGGATTCTGAGATACATCAGCACCATTAATTCAGTGTCTGTTGATTCCTACGATGAAACAGTTCGCAGTGATACAACGAATATGATGAGAGACGATAATATCTCATATACACCAGGGGACTATACTGAGGTACTTTTAGAGGCAGCTCCGAAACGAGCAGGAGAGTATGTTCAAGTTGATAAAGTCTTATAAATAAAGAGTTATGATATTTAGTAACACAACAATTAAAGAACTACACCAAGCGTTAAAAGCGGGCACGGTTACCTCAAAAGAATTGTATGATGCAAGTATATCAGCTATTAAAGAGCGTGATGAATCCATTCATGCCTTTATTGAAGTGTTTGATGATCAAGATACGAGCGTAGCGGTAGGTGACCAGATTCTCTCAGGTATTCCATTTGCGGTAAAAGATAATATTCTCTTTAAAGGAAAGAAAGCAAGCGTAGCTTCAAAGATTCTTGAAAATTATGTGGCAAGTTACGACTCAAAGATCGCGGAAATTTTAAAAGAGCAGGGAGCAATACTTATAGGGCGAGCAAACATGGATGACTCTGCTATGGGTACGTCAACTGAAAGCTCCTACTATGGTATTACCAGAAATCCAATTGATGAAACACGTGTCCCAGGAGGGTCTTCAGGAGGTCCTGCAGCAGCTGTTGCAGCGGGTATGGTAATGTATGCACTTGGAAGTGATACGGGCGGGTCAATCCGACAACCTGCAGCATGTTGCGGAGTGGTTGGGCTTAAACCGACCTATGGATCAGTCTCACGCCGTGGTCTCATTGCACTCGCGTCATCGCTCGATGTGATTGGTCCTATTACTCATTCGGTTGAAGATGCGGAAACAGTGTTCAATGTGATACATGAATATGATGAGCTCGATAACACCTCGGTTCCTCTTGATGTTCGTAAAACCTACCAAGAAAAGAATGTTAATAATAAAGTTATAGGTGTACCGCGATCATTCTTAGAGGTTGAAGGTATTCATCCGGATGTTCTAAAAAATTTCAATAAATCATTGGAAAAAATGAAGCAGAAGGGGTACAGCATTGTAGATGTTGAATTACCTAATATCAAACATGCACTTGCCGTCTACTATATTATTCAGCCTGCAGAGGCGTCTTCAAACCTTGCGCGTTACGATGGCATTCGTTACGGTCTTTCAGAAAAAGGTGAAGACCTCATTGATGGATACAAAAAGACAAAAACCGCAGGTTTCGGCAGAGAGGTGCAACGCAGAATCATGCTCGGTACGTATGTGCTCTCATCTGGTTACCATGATGAATACTATTACAAAGCACGACAACTTCGAGCAAAGATAACAGAGGAAATTCGAGAAGTGTTTGAAACCATTGATATTTTGGCAACACCTACGGCACCAAACGTGGCATTCAAATTCGGTGAGAAGAAAGACCCTATTTCGTTATATTTAGAAGATATTTTTACCGTTCCATACAATTTGACGGGGAATCCTGCTATTTCGATTCCTTCTGGTACAAATAGAGAAGGGATGCCGTTTGGTATGCACTTTACCGCACCAATGTTTTGTGAAAACAAGCTCTTTGCAGTCGGGAAAGATTTTGAAAATGCTATACTAGAGTAACTCGCATATATGGGTTTTTTTGGAACAATTGGAGATTTTTTTCAGAGTGATTTTTCAGGGCTGCTTACTTTTTTTTACATACTCTCAGGGATCATTACGGCTGCATTTTTAGGGGGGTGTATATATTCTTGGCTTGGTATCCTCAGTGTGTCTGAACGTGAGAAGGACAGGAAAGAAAAACACTTTAAAATCATACGGGAAAATAAATCTCCTCGAGCACAACAATGGGATTCAATTGTGAATATGTTTCGATCAGACGATCCGGTGCAATGGCGCATGGCAATTATTGATGCCGATACGGTTCTTGAAGAACTCATTACAGAACTTGGATACCAAGGGGATACATTTGGAGAAAAACTCATGTCTCTCAAACACGATGGTATTTCATGGACTGATGCTGCGTGGGAGGTACACCTCTTGCGGAATAAATTAGCACACGAGGGAAGTCGATATCCTCTCAATCAGCGTGAAGCATTCAGAGCATATAAGATTTATGAGAATATTCTCATGGGAAATGGGTATCTTGCGTAATCAAAAATTGTATGTAATATGAATGTACATACAGCGGGATGGAGTAATGGTATCTCATCAGGCTCATAACCTGAAGACGCTCGTTCGAATCGAGCTCCCGCAACATGAAATAAAAAACGAAATGCAGTTTCATTTCGTTTTTTATTGTATCTTGGTGTGTCGAGGGTGGGAATTGAACCCACGACCTTAGGTTTATGAGTCCTACGCTCTGACCAACTGAGCTACCCCGACATAGGTTCAAAGATACCACATTGACCTTGAAATTCAACCGATATTCTGTTGCAAACCGTACTTATTGTGCTACTATTATCCCTGTTGCGCCGGTAGCTCAACTTGGTTAGAGCACCCGCCTGTCACGCGGGAGGTTGCGGGTTCAAGTCCCGTCTGGCGCGCCGAAAGTAAAAATCACAGATTAATCCTGTGATTTTTATTTGGGTTTTCTGAGCCAACGCCGGGGCTTGAACCCGGGACCTCCGCCTTACCATGGCGACGCTCTACCAGCTGAGCTACGATGGCATATGAGTTTTTGTTTGTAGGAACGGTCTTATACTAATATAAAATAAAGGGATAATCAAACTACGAGATGGCTATTAGATCATTCATACCTTCATTTGTCTACCTTTTTGATTGTGGTATGATATATGTAGTTATTCGCTCATTAATATATGCATTACTATGGAACCAAACAACGAACAATCAAATTTTATTAGAGAAAGAGAATCTTCATCAAAATCACTATGGTACATTATTATTGTTGTACTGGTACTCGCTTTAATTGGTTGGTATGGGTACAGTGCGGGATGGTTTTCTCCTCGTGAGACCAGTCTCGATGAATTTCTTCCAGCAGATTTGAATAATGAAGGACTGCCTGCAAACGCGGCTCCTATTGATTCAATCCATATTGAAACGACTGAGAGTTTTCCTATACAGGAAACAGTGGTTGTGGCAGGAAATTTACCAAACGGTTGTACCTACCTTAATACGCCCACTCAGTTTCGAGACGGTAATGTATTTTACATAACCTTGGATACCTATACTGAAGGGGATGTATGTACAGAAGCTTTAGTACCGTACGAAGAAAGAATCCCACTTCAAGTTAATAATCTTCCTCAGGGGGTATATGTTGTTAATGTCAACGGACAAGAACTAAGTTTCGAGCTTGAGAGTGATAATGCTATTGATTTTACAGCAGGTGAGGATAAGTAACATATTGCTCTTTCAATAAAAACGCGTGATTACGCGTTTTTATTGTGCTCTACTATTTCCTGCTTCTTTTAATTCGTGAAGTTGTTCTTTGCTCACGTATTTAAAATTACCTGGAAGCATTTTAGGTGCAATAAGATTATGGATGCGTACCCGTTTGAGTGATACGACCGTCAGGTTGCAGGCGTTTGCCATTCTCCTGACTTGATGTTTTCGTCCTTCTTTAATGACAATCCGGAATGTATGCGTGCTTACACGTGATGCTTGTGCAGGTAACGTCCATCCATCTTCGAGTTTTATCCCTTCAGACATTTTTTTCATCATGCTTGGGGTTATGCGCTCTCGGACTTCAACAACATACTCCTTTTCAAGTAAGTGTTCTTTTCCTGTGACTGCTTTTGTCACCATGCCATCATTTGATAACAAGATGAGTCCTTCGCTCTCTTTATCAAGGCGTCCAACAGTGTTGAGATGCGCGAACTGAGGAAACACGTCAAAAATTGTTTTGTGACCATCAGTATCCTTAGAAGAGATATACCCTCGTGGTTTGTATACTAATACAGTTATTTTCTCTTCAAGACCTTCATTGACTGCGTTTGAATACGTCATTGTATCGTGTGTTGGGTCTATTTTATCGCCTGGCTGTGCGATCGAACCATTCACGAGAATATCTCCTGATGCGAGAAAACGCTTTGCTTCTCTACGCGACATGATGCCTTGTTCAGACAGATATTTTTCAATGCGGATATTCATTATGCTTGATTATTTGTAAAGATGTCCCACACACTTCGTGTTCGAATATACCAATCGCTAATAGTGTTAAAACGGTCTGAAGATCGAGCGATTGAAAACGATGCGCCACGGACATTCTCGGGAAGTATATAAATATAAGATGGAGCGTAGAGAAATACAGCAGGATATTGTGAGATGATAGCAGTATCAATCTTTTCAAACTCGGGATTGTGGGTATTTCTTAAACTTGAGAGCAGCGTGTCAACACCCGCATCTTTAAAGAGGCTGATATTTAAACCTGGATCACTGATTTGTGATGAATGCCAGAAGGCATACATATCGCTTGGCTTTTCAATCTCGTATCCAAAAATAATTGACTCGTATTCTCGTGGACGAAGAATGTTCTGATTAAAGTTCCCTTGATCATATGCACGTATCGTCATACGAATACCAACATCAGCCAAATCTTCTTGAATTAAATTTGCAATGTGTTTCATTTCTTCAAGGTTCGGAATTGAAACGGTGAATCCAAGCTGGAGTTCAGAATCATTCAATGATTTGTGGTACCATCCTTCCTCATCTTTTTTCCAACCATCAGATTCAATCAATTCTTTGGCGTGGGTTGGATCGAAGTTTGGATCATGAGTTGGAAAACCAAATGCTGATTCAATCGGTGATGCGTATCCATGGAAGACATCGTTAACGATGCTTTCGGTATCGATAGCATAGTTGATTGCCTGTCGTACATTTTTTGATTTCAGTACAGACTGTGTTTCTTGGTTAAAGAATAGTGCAAATACCCGAGGTAGCGTTGCGCTATACACTCTCTTTGGATCAAGAATGGTTTCAGCAGTGCTTGGACTCACACCGTAGGCCGCATCTACTGAACCATCCTTGAGAGCTTTCGTGAGTTGCTCTTCATTATCAAAGAATTTTAAGGTGATTGTTTGAATGTATGGTTTTTCAATACTCGTGAGCGAACGCGCAAGTACGTAACGTTCAGGAACACCACTTTCTTTATTTTCAATCTTTTTTACATGATATGGCCCTGAACCTATTGGATTGGTATTGTACGTACTAAAAATAAATTCTTGCGGATTAACGGTTCCCCAAATATGTTGAGGGAGTACACCAAGTTCAAGATTATAGGGAAAATCACTAAACGGTCGGGCAAGAGTAAACACTATGGTATATTCATCTTGTTTCTCAACCTCAACACCCTGCCATTTTGTAGCAAGTGGACTTTTAATGAGACTGTCTTGAATTGATTCAACAGTGAACACAACATCATCTGCTGTCACCTCAACACCATCTTCAAATTGTACGCCATGTTTTAGGGTTAGTGTGTAACTGAGTCCGTCAGGTGCAGTCTCAATATCGTCAGCAAGTACGTAATGCAATTCACCCTTGCGATCAATGGTAAGGATCGGACTAAATACCAATCGTGTCAGATCCATGTCTGCTTGTGTTTGAGCTAATACTGGATTGATGAAACGAGGTGCTCCAATAATTCCTTCATGAACATCACCCCCCGAAGCCTTCACATTAGTCAGATATGTTTTATTGAACTGCCAGATGATTCCGATAATACTGATACACAAGACGACAAAAAAAACACGAAACAGGAATGATGTGTTTTTGAGGTAAGCTAACATGATGATTATTTAGTCACAACAACAATAATTGAAACTAACGTAAACAGTACAGCAATTACTATTGATGCTTGAAAAAGTGTTTTTTCGCTTCCACGACGAGTATTCTTGACGGTATCAACAGAATCGCTTCCACCGAATGCACCGCCGAGAGATTCTTCTGATCGTTGAAGTAGAATAGCGATAACCAAGAGTATCGAGAGGATAATTTGTAATGTCGGTAATATGCTCGTGAGTGTCATATATCGTGTATGGTAGCAAAAACAGATTAAAATACAAAATTGACGATCGTGTATTCTGTTACTTTCTATGAATGAGATTCTTTGCACTCATATCTTTTTTGATATACTAGTTACATATGAACGAACTCAAATATCAGATTACACAAATCGTCTTTCTCATTTTGCTTGGTATCGGTGCTTATTGGGCATTAACCAGTCTCGATAGCGGGGTGCAATATACACGAGAACAAATCATTGAAGATGAACAGCAAGTATCAGTCCCTGATGAAATGGTGAATGCGGTAAATAATGAAACCGTTCTTGTTGTTGATGAATCAAGTGAAGAAGAAGTTGAACCGGTTGAAACCACGACTTCGCAGCCAGAAGAACAACCACAGGTTTCAACTCACCAAACACTCATTGATGCATTGCAAAAAATGGTTGATGATAACGTTACGATGGATAGTGGTTCAAGCGGTACACGAGTAGGAACTGTTCAGAAATTCTTGGACATCTATTTTACTGACAAGACTATTTCGGTCGATAACGATTTCGGCCCTACAACTAAAAACTTAGTCAAAGAATTCCAGCAAAAGGAATTGAATGGTGGTGATGGTCGGGTTGGGCCGAATACCTTGAAGGCCATGATCGGATACCTTGAAGCATAACATCCATTTAGCACAGGTATTTTTTGATATATTTGATATACTGTGCGTGATGTATGGGAAAAGCGTTACGGTTTTTTATTGTAATATCTCTTTTAAGCTTGGTACTTACGATTAATGTCCCTCGTGTCTTTTCTGCTACCACATCGTGGAATTTTAGTGTACCTGGTGACTATACCGTTTCTGATGCGAACAAGATCAATCTTAATGGAGATGTAGCAATGTTAACGGTAACCGGTA
>JAGQMO010000047.1 GCA_020428615.1 Patescibacteria group bacterium
TTAGCATTTATCAATCCTCGCTATGAAGGTGCTTGGAATTACCTTGCTACAATTGCTGAAGCAGCGTACGCGCTTGGTTTTGATGAAATTAATATTGATTATATTCGTTTTCCCTCTGATGGAAACATTACTAATATTGATTATGAAATGGATGAAGGGGAGACACGGCGTTCAGTTATGAAAGAATTTTATGAGTACATGGATGATCGTTTGCGAGGGGCGGGTATTCCTATCTCTGCCGACATTTTCGGATTGGTTACAACAGCATCAGACGATATTGGTATTGGACAATACTTTGAAGATATTTATCCTCATTTTGATGCTGTTGCACCGATGGTATATCCGTCACACTACAGCTCGGGATCTTTTGGATACCAAAATCCAAACGCATATCCGTACCAAATAGTCAGTTTAGCAATGAAGAGCGCTATCAGTCGTGCGCAATCAATTAATGAAAACCCTGATAAATTGCGCGTATGGATTCAAGACTTTACGCTCGGTAATCCGCATTATGGAGTGGAAGAAATACGTAATCAATTACAAGCAGTTTATGACACAGGGCTTGATTCGTATATGTCCTAGGATCCAAAAAACCGGTATACTCGAGAGGCATATAGTGGTCATCACTCATTATGAATTTTTTGAAACATCTTTACAGACAACTATCAGTTAGAAATATAGTATTTGCAGCTACCTTTTTTATATTGGGTGTTCTTTTTGTACAACATACCAATACTGGATACTCTGGAGCGGAGAACGAGAATGATTTCGATTTGTTTTGGTATGTGTATGATACTCTTGAAAAAAAATATCCATTTGAAGAACCGTCTCAAAAAGATAAGATGTTTGGTGCTATCCGAGGTCTCGTTGACTCATATGGTGATGATTATTCCGCGTTTTTACCACCGAACGAAAGCACGTTCTTTACACAAACAATTAGTGGTGAATTCGGAGGAATCGGGGCGGAAATCGGAGTTGAATCAGGTTATTTGGTTGTTATTGCTCCATTGAAAAACTCGCCAGCGGAGCGAGCAGGAATAGTAGCAGGAGATATTATTACTCATGTTGACGGTGTTGATATTGCTGGTAAAACCCTAGACGGGGCAATCTCACTTATTCGTGGGGAAGTAGGGAGTAGTGTTGAGCTTGAGATTGTTCGTTTTCATGAAGAAGAACCACTCACTCTTACCGTACAAAGAGAGACCGTTCATATTCCCATCGTTAATACTGAAACAATAGAGGATGTGTTTGTTATCCATCTCTACAATTTTAATGAATCATCTGATAAAGAATTTGAACAGGCGCTCGTTGCATTCAAAGAATCAGGGAGTAAGAAACTACTCCTTGACCTTCGTAATAATCCTGGAGGGTTTCTTGATTCAGCGATTAATATGGCTAGTTTCTTTCTTCCACAAGGAAGTATTGTATTACGAGAACGAAACGGAACAGAAATGGAGGACGAGCGTTTATATCGAAGTACTGGAAAAACATTACTCATGGACTATCCTTTTGATATGATGGTACTTATTAATGGTGGTTCTGCCTCTGCTTCAGAAATTCTTGCGGGAGCTCTTAAAGATCACCACTATGCTACTATTGTAGGTGAGACAAGTTTTGGAAAGGGATCAGTTCAAGAATTTTTATCCCTGCCTGAAGACACATCACTTAAAATAACCGTTGCGCAGTGGTTAACTCCAGATGGCGACCAGATCTCAAAAAAAGGTATCGAACCAGATACATACATACCAAGTAGTAATGCTTCAGATGTTGATACCCAACTACTACAAGCCCTGCAATTGTTTAATAATAATTAGAATAAGGACTATGAAAGTTATTTTATTACAATATGTAAAAGGGGTGGGGGAGAAAGGTGATATTTGTGATGTCTCAGATGGCTACGCTCAAAACGCTCTTATACCTCGAGGATTGGCTCAAGCTGCTACTGCTCTTGAAGTAAATAAATTACAGCAAGAGAAAAAATCTAAAAAAGATCGTGCAAAGAAGGAAGAAGACAAGATACGTCAAACATTGAGAGGCATTAATGGTAAATCAGTTTATATTAAAGAGAAATTAAATGAAAAGGGTACGTTGTACCATGCAATAGGTACGAAAGATCTTACAGACGCAATTGAAAGCCAATTATCTCTATCTCTACCTGATACTTTGTATACTGAGAAGTATGCATTCAAAGAGTCAGGTGAGTATCAAATACAACTCGCAGGTCATGGACAGCGCGCTACAGTACTTCTTGTAATTCAAGGGAAATAATAAAAACCCAGGAAAAGCCAATCGGATCCTGGGTTTTATAGAAAAAACATTATAAATACACTTGCTTAAGAATAAGAACGTTTGGCTTTGAATGCAAGTATACCTTCTTTTTTATGAGAAAGAAAGAGGAGGTAAGGAAATAAATATAATGTCGCACAACATATATTTTACGACACTATATATTAATTAATACTAAAAGCCGCCTCTTTTAAAACATCTATATTCTTTCTTTTCAATACAGAGTAGTAGAAGACATCAACACCTAATGAGCTTGAGAGTTCTTTTTTTAGTTGGTGTTGTTCTTTTTGATTTATTTTATCAATCTTATTAGCTGCTACAATGTATTTTTTTCCGGATTGTTGTAGGTGTTGTAAAAACACCTTATCAAGATCAGTTAAACCGACTTTAGCATCAATAATCAGGCAAATGAGTGCAATGGGTGCCTGTGTATAGGAAATGTACCACTCAATGAGTTCTCGTAGTTCTTCGCGGCGTTTTTTGGATAATTTAGCATAACCATAACCCGGAAGATCAACACAATACATCTTCAATCCATTATTTATTGTGAGTTTAAAAAAATTAATCTCTTGAGTCTTGCCAGGAGTCTTTCCCACCTTAACCAACCTACTCTTCCCGAGTATTGCATTCAACGTACTAGATTTTCCGACATTGGATCGTCCAACGAAAGCAATCTGGGTTACGTTATCATGCATGATGGGATCCTCTCCAACAACCCCCTTAACAAATTCAACTGTTGAAATTTCCATATTCTTCATAGTAGATTGCTTATGTAAAAAAACAACTTAAATTATCCGGTAATAAGCGCGATTTGTTCCAAAATGAAATCCCATAACCATTCTACAGTCTGACGTAAATAACTGTCGTAGAAAGTAACAATATGATCCCATATATATCCTAAATTTGATTGAGTTTGTTCATCTTCAACCGCATCTTGAAGACTGAAATCAAAAAAATATGAGGCAATGATAATAGCAATCACAATGATAAGAATCCATTTCAGGAACCCCCTTTCTTTTTGTTGTAGGTGTATGAGCATGATAAACCTACTATACCATATCTATTCGTTATATTTAAAATATGAAGCGTCAGTTTGTGGTAAATACGCGAGTGGATCAAGGTATGCTGCTGTTGGAGCAAGTGGCATGCGGTAAGTTTTCCCTGCACATGCACTGCTCGGGCGTTCAGTAACGCGTGCTCCTTCTCCCCCATCAACACCTTTCGTAGCGTACACTGTCACGTGGAGGTGTGGAGCGGTGCTATGTCCAGTATTTCCAGAATATGCTATCAATTCTCCTTTCTTGACTCGATCTCCTTCTTTTACTTTCCATGACGAGAGGTGTCCATATGTAGTCGAGAGACCGATATCATGTTCAATAAATACCCATTTCCCAAACGATGCGCGGTAACACGTTTGATCCGTATCGCCCACACCTTTTACAACACCATCTGCAACCGCATATACAGGTGTTCCTACATCAGCCCTAAAATCGACACCACTATGAGATCCAGATACATACAATCGCTCAGATGAAACTGTTTTTCCAAAACGTTGAGTTATGAATATGTTTTCAAGTGGCCAGGCAAGTACAGCTGACCCTTTTGCTGGTAGCGAATCAGGATTCAATGCGAATTCGAGTCTGGACTCATAATCTCTGATTTCTGAATCAAGCGCATCAATTGTTGCTAGCGTTGCATTAAGAGAAGCTTGGTACGAAGACTCTTTTTGTTTCGTTTTGTCGAGCGCGTTTGCTTGTTCGTCTTCTTTTGATTTAACAATAGATCGTTGATCGCTGAGGATGAGTTTCTCATCCTCAAGACTATCTTGTTCGAGGGTAAGTGCTTGGTTTGTTTTTCGTAATTCTATTTTTTTTGCCTCAAGAAGGTTAGTATTTTCGACAAGAGGATCTTGCAATCTTGTATATGCGTCTCGCACACTAAAGAAATCAGAGAGGTTTTCTGCAGATGCAAGTACTTCAAGAAACGACAATTTATTTCGTTGATCAATGCCACGCAAAAGTGCTGCAATAGCATCAGCATAGGTGTGAATGTCAGATGTATAGCTTGAAATTTGTTGTTCTGATTTATTGATCTTTAATTCAAGTGATTTGATCTCGTTTTCAGTTTGCTTAATATTGTTATCAAGACTCTTTCGTTCGGCATTGATGCGATTGAGCTCTGCGGTAAGAACACTCTTTTCAGCGCCTACATGTGTCAGTTCTTCTCGAATACGATCAGCTTCCTCTAGTAGTTTTTGTCGTTCAGCGGCTTTATCCGCAATTTGCGCTTCGAGTTCATCAATACTTTGTGCATCAACATGAAAAAAACTAGAAACAAAAACGGCTCCTATTATGAGGAATACTATTGATGTTCGCTTGCTTAACATCTTCATAGAGGTGATTATAGCATGGTTTTAAACCGTATTAAAAAATCCTCTGTCTTATATAGGGGATTTTTTTAATGCTTCAACATTTGCTTGAATACGTTTCAAAGCTATTCCTCTACCAAGCACTTCAAGAAGTGTAAATGGATCGGGTGATTTTTCTTTACCCGACAGACTAAACCGGAGTGGCCAGAGGACATCGCCCTTCCCTGCTTCTTCCGCATAAGGGAATATCAATGTCTTTAAATTGTCACTGTTCCAATCCCCGGTATATGATTCAAGCATTTCAAGGATGTGAGAGAGATGTCGCACCGTATCTTCTTTGGTTGATGTTTTCCAGGTAATTTTTTCACTATCAAGTTCAGGTTCAATGAAGTAGTAATTGAGCTCACCGTCTTTAATCATTTCACGAAAATCAGAAAAGGCGTGTATCCTTTCTCGTATAACAGGTAGAATTTTGTCAAACATTTCTTCTGTATACCCTGAAATCGATTCCACTGTTTTCATTTCTGGTTTTAAGTACTCTTTAAACTCATCGTCTGAGAGTTTCGTGAGGTACTGTTTGTTAATCCAGTAGAGTTTTTCAATATTAAAGACTCCCCCACCCTTTTGCACTTTCAAGAGATTGAACTCCTCAACAAGTTCTTCTTTTGACATAATCTCGCGGTCATCCCCGGGGTTCCATCCAATGAACGCCATAAAATTCAAGAGTGCCTCGGGAAGAATCCCCTCGTCTTTATATTCAAGTGTTGGAATAACCTCTGGATCTCGTTTTGATAACTTGCCTCCGCGTGGACTCATAATGAGCGGAATGTGCGCGTATTCCGGTCGCTTGAAACCAAGCGCTTCGAGAATGAGTATTTGACGTGGTGTGTTATTAATGTGTTCTTGTCCACGAATAACGTGTGTGACACCCATTACCCCGTCATCAACAACAACGGTGAGGTGGTAAATTGGCGTATCAATGGTTCGCGCAATAACAAAATCGCCAAGCTCAGTCGTATCAAACTCAATATCTCCCAGAATAAGATCAGTGAAGGTTATTTTGCTGTTCGGATTTTTAAAGCGGATAACTTTTTTATGAGTGTCATCGTTAGATGCTTCGGCTTCGTACGCACTGCCAGTATCAATCAATTTTTGTATGTGTGTACTATATATATCAGTTCGTTCTGACTGACGATAAAATTCATCATACTCAAGACCAAGCCAAGCGAGTGAATCGAGCATGTTTTGTTCGTATTCGGGTTTTGATCTTTCTCTGTCGGTGTCTTCTGAACGAATAATAAATTTCCCTTTGTTATGCCGAGCAAAGAGGTAATTAAAAAGCGTTGTTCGTACCGAACCTATATGAAATTTGCCTGTTGGCGAAGGTGCCATTCGTGTTACCACATTGTCTGTATTCATGACATGAAGTGTAACAAAAAAAAGGGCACTCATAAAGAGTGACCCTACAAGTGATTACCAATTTTCTTGATCCCTAATACGGAGTCTTATATCACTTTTCCTCAAAGACGGATCTTTTACATAACTCCATTTTTGGTCAGCAGTGCTGCGAAACATACCTACTGTTTGGCTAATCGTATCATCGCGAGTTATTCTCACAATAGGTTCCTCCTTAAAGAAAACCTCATAGGTCGGTCTACCATAATAATCAAAGAATTTATACATTTCTCGATTTAACGAGTCAATCCCATAAAAAATGAAATTCACCTCATATTTGTCGGGATTTTTTATGGAAGAGTAAAAAATTTCGTCACTGCTTTCTTCCTCTTTAAAAAAAGTGCAAGATGCCAACGTAAAGGCAATCAATAGAATAAATAAAGTTTTCATGAGTACAATTTACTGGTTTTCAAAACCAATTAAATCATATTTGAAATAAAAATCAATATTATTAATCTAAGTTTATTTTTCATGCGCAAGGGCAATGCTTACGATTTCCTCAGCGATATTCTTTGCAGCATCTGGAATAGCAAAGCGTTTTGCACCCTCTTTCATATTTTTGATAATATTTGGATCATCAAATATTCTATTGATTTCAAAAACCAAAAGCTGTTCAGACAGATTATTTTCCTCAATAACAATGCACGCACCTTCTCGAGCATAATTGTAGGCGTTTTTTATTTGATGGTTACCTTGAGAATGTGTAATAGGAATGATGATTGATGGGATTTCCCAACGAGCAATTTCAAATAGTGTTGATCCAGCCCGAGAGATAACAATATCAGTAACACCTGCTAACATCTTGAGTGCAAGAGTATTCAACTCTCCAAACACATGATAACGATGTTTGAAATGATTATTGGTTAACGTAGCATCAGTTAATTTTTTTATTTCCTCGAAATTGTTTTTACCAACCTGGTGGACTATTTGATACTTTTCAAGAAGAAGTGGTAATGCTTGCTCTACAGCGTAGTTAATGGTTTGAGCCCCAAGAGATCCACCAAGAACGAGTAGAACAGGAACGTCTCGCTCAAGGTCAAGAAATTCATGCGCGCCTTCAGTTGTTGGCTCAAGGAGATCTCGTCTAATAGGTTGACCAGTGTGAATAACCTTCTCTTCAGGGAAATAATCAATTTCTTGTTTATACGACACTGCTACTGCCCGTGCAAATTTTCCCGACCATTTGTTAACACGTCCTGGAATTGAGTCGGATTCATGAATAATAATAGGAATACCAAGTAATCGAGCCGCAAACACTGTTGGAAAAGCAACATACCCGCCTTTAGAGAAAACAACGTCTGGGTAAATCGAAAAGACAACAATAACAGCTTCTATAAGTCCAAGAGCGGCCTTCAATAGATCGGGAATCGTTCGGAGCGAAAACTGTAACCTTAGTTTTCCAGCACTTACCCGTTTAAAGACAATATTATTCTCATAGAGAATCTTTTTGTTATACGGTTTATCAGCAAGATAGTAGAGTGTTGTATCGGCAATGTTTTCTTTATCGATAATACGAGTCAGCTCTTCAGCTACTGCAATTAAAGGGAAAAAATGACCTCCGGTTCCACCACCTGTTAAAACGATTTTCATATAGGAGAGTATATCACACTATCTGAATAAACTCCTTTGTGTCTACACGCGAGTTCTTGGTGTATTTGGTTTTGTAGTGTACTGAGAGATGTTTAAAACAATACCGAGCTGAGCTAGCGTAACAATTAATGCCGTACCTCCGTTACTCATAAAAATAAGCGGGAGCCCTGATAATGGGACGATACCTGATATTGCCGCTATATTAAAGAATACTTGAATAACAATGAGTAAGATGATACCTACCACTAAATTCTGTGCAAAAGCATTTGGCGCATGACGAGCAACTCTAAAACCAAAGAAGCCAAATAATCCGTATAGAGATATGAGAATAACACTCCCAACGAAACCGTATTCCTCTGCAAAAATAGCAAAAATGGAATCACTATTTGATTCTGGGAGATAAGGTCCGAATTTGTGAACACTCTGCCCTAGTCCCCTTCCATAGAGTTTTCCTGAACCTATTGCAATTCGAGATTGTCTGATTTGATATGATGAACCATAAGGATCTTGGTTTGGATCACGAAACGTTTGGATGCGATCAATAATGTGCGGGTTCATAAAAACGTATCCACCAATAGCAACACCCCCTAATATAACGGTGATAAGTATATGCTTCCAAGGTGCTCCGCGCATCCAGTAAATAATAAAAGCTACACACCCAATCAATACAAGTGTTCCTGAATCTGGTTGTAGTGCAAGTGGAAGAAGTGAAAGCACCATAAAAGCCATGAATGCTAAAATACCGTATTTCCATTCACGTACTTTATCTTTATAGTGCGCAAACCAAGAAGCAATAAATAATATTGAAGAAAATTTAAGCAATTCAGCGGGTTGAAATGAAATAAACCCGAGCGAAATCCATCGTTGAGCCCCTCCGTGACTAAATCCAAGTGGTGAAAATACCAAGAGCGTCAAGATAATTCCGATAATAAATATATACGGTGACATTTT
>JAGQMO010000048.1 GCA_020428615.1 Patescibacteria group bacterium
AAGGATGCACTTTGGAAAGACGCTGACGGCTACCTCAGGGTGCCGGACGTGCACCGGGGCTCGGACGGTGACTGGAGGTTCGGCCTTGGTTACTTCGAGAGCTCTTGGGATTCTGACGACGTCCTTGTTTGCTTCTGCGACTTGGATTAGTCCTTAGGTACTTAGTACCTTACAATGTATTGGGTCCTTTGACCCTTGAAACGCTTTCCGTATGGAAAGCGTTTTTTCTATACATTCGCAATATTTTTATAGAGAGGATATAATCTAATTTGGATATGGGTGACGTGTATGGTTACGACTCTACACCACCCACTCTCGCACAAGGTAATCATCAGTGTTGTTCGGATACGTCTTAATAATGAGCATGATCTTGAGTGAAAAAATAGATATAAGTCGGTGCATGGTATCAGAGAGAATGATGTCTCCAAGTAAAATACAGAACCTCGCTGGTGCTGGGTTCAGTGGAATGGAAGGTATTGTGTACATTGCTTGCGGTACGCTGACGGCGACCACAGGGTGCCGAACGTGAACCGGAACTCGGACGGTGACTGGAAGTTCAACCTTGGTTACTTCGAGAACTCTTGGAATTCTGACAACGTTCTTGTTTGCTTCTGCGACAGATACTATTTCTCCCACTATATTATTTGGTGGGAGTTTTATCTTGTAGATGTCGTTTCCAACCACCGAGCATACGACCTATTTCATCGAGTAACACGATAAGTTCTTCATACTTTTTATGATCACAAACTTTCTCTTCCCAAGCAATTTGCAAAAAGAACTTAATGAGGTCATTTTTACCAATGGCGTGGGATACTAACGATAGTTTTTCAAATGCATCGTGAGCGAACATTGCTTTGAATAATAATTCAAGGAGTTCAAGAAGCTCACAGTCAATTTTATTACCTATCGTATTACGATCAATCTTTTTAATATTATCAAGGTGTCTATGCCACACTCGATACACCTCTTTTACCTTAATAAGGACGAGTGGATTCTTGCGGGGGGGGGGTAGCACCTTTTATTGGATTATTCTCATGTTTATTCATACCTACAACAATATCATAACGATTGAAAACCTGCTTTCAACATGGAATCGGTTTATTCGTGGTAAGCGACATAAAAAAGATGTCATGGAGTATGAACTCCATTTATCCGATAACATCATATATTTACATTCAATTCTTAAAGATAAAAGTTACCAGCATTCGGGATATTCAGCTTTTCATGTTGCTGATCCGAAACCAAGAAATATTCATAAGGCAACGGTTCAGGATCGGCTCGTACACCACCTAATATACAAAGAACTCTACTGGTACTTCGACAAGCGATTTATCTACGATTCCTATTCATGTCGAGTGAACAAGGGTGTACATAGGGCGAATAACCGTTTCAAAAAGTTTGCAGGGCAAGTTTCAAAAAACAACACCCGTACGTGTTATGTGTTGAAGTGCGATATTAAGAAATTCTTTGCGAGTGTTGATCATAATATCTTGAAAAATATTTTAACTCGCCATATTCAAGATCACGACATTCTTCATATTCTCTTTAATATTATTGATAGTTTTCACTCAACGAGAGAGGGTGTTGGACTACCGCTTGGTAATTTAACCTCACAGCTATTAGTGAATGTGTATATGCACGAGTTTGATATGTTTATGAAACAAGAATTAAGGATCAAATATTACATTCGATATGCTGATGATTTTGTTATTATGCACGAAGATAGCAATTACTTAAAAACACTTCTACCGAAGATAGAAATGTTTTTAAAAGATACTCTGAAACTAGCATTACATGATCACAAAGTTTCGCTGGAAACATATGCGTCAGGTGTTGATTTTCTTGGTTGGGTACATTTTCCATATCACAAGCAACTACGAACAGTGACTAAACGTAATATTATTCGTAAATTGCATAAATATGCAAAACCCGAAACGGTAACTTCGTATCGTGGTCTATTGGGTCATGGTGATACGTATAAGTTAAGAAAATACATTAAGACACGAACTGATATTGATGTTTGAATTATTCCACATCAACATAATCACTGTAATACACCGTACTATCATCATCTCCACCCAAGAAGAACATAAGGATTGTTCCTTCTTTGGTATGTTTTTCCATAGTTGCATTGATTAAGAGTGAAAATGCGTCAGCAAGATCATCATGTTTTTCAACACCAAACCCTACCAGTTGTTCAATCAATTGTTCGCAACCCTGTCGTGGAAATTTAATAATTCCTGATTTGATCGCCGTTGAGGTTAGGGCAAGTCGTGTTCGTTTGTCACCCTTGGGTTTAATCGCTGTCGCTTTAATACCGTGGTGTTCAAGCATTTGCGGGAGTGCTTCTTGGTAGGCAACACTTTCAACAAAGAGTTCATCAGATCGTTTAGTCATTTGCGTGTTTCGTATATCTTTCATGAGATCTACCTGTTCAGGGAAATTAATCTTCTTGGCGATAGGGTTAGGGAGAATATAGATACGCATTTTCTCACAGCGAGAATAGACGTGTGCAAAGACAACTGCGGTGTCATCAGCAGAATCTTTTGCTGATATCGCAAGATCAACGCCTGCATAGGTACCACGATATCCTTTGTGTCTATCACCTGGCAACTCATCATAGTACTGAATCCACTTAGGATAGATTACTTGGTCATCATCAGGAATAATACGCAGGAGATACTCACGTTGCCATGCATTTTCATTGGCAACTTTCTTTTTCTCCTCCTCGAGTGCTTTCTCATCAGGATATTTACCTTTCCAGATACACTCGTCGTTGCTATCAATCAATGGATACATCTTAAAGGTTCCTGACGTTTGTTCGGTTTCAACTTCACCTCTAATACGCATAAGCAGTGAATCTTCATGAAGGAGGTTTCCGACAATAATAAGCCTAGTATTCTTGTCACCTGCAGGAATCACCTCACCACGTAACCAGTTATACGTTTTGTTACGGCCTTCACGTGTTTTGGTAGATTGTACATCCTCTACATCGTCGCAGATAAATAGGTCAGGTCGGTGCTGATTGTGACGTGCTCCACGAATACTCTGTTCACTTGATGCGACGGTGATCCTGGCACCGTGCTTTTTGAATACGAGCGAATATGAACCCCACTCGTCACTTTCTTCCTGAAAGGGACCTAAGTCATTGAGTAACATTTTGTTACCCTCAAGCTCAGTACGGATATTCATCATGTGTTGCTTTGCCTGTATCCGTGTTTGGGTAAAGATCATGACAAACTTCTTTTGTTGTTTTCCAAGAATTGCCCAAATAGGGTATGCAGTGGTTACCATGGTTGATTTACCTGATCCACGAAATGCACAAACATAGAAGTGTTCTTTGGGACTCTTTTCGAGATAATGAATAATCTCTTTTTGAAAGTCTGCTGTTGGGTACTGCACGTAGTGTGCGTAGTAAAAGTGAAAGAAGTACAAGAAACTATCTTTCGTAATACTGGTTCGGATAGCACGGTCTTTCATCATTTGTTTGATAAGATCGGTACCGATAATGTTATTTTCTGCTGTTTTCATAAGCGTTAATTCTTTTTCTTAATTCGTCTAATAGATTTTTGCTTCGTAAGTGAAGCTAACTTAAGTGCCTGTTTTACTACCTTTTGTTGTTCAGGTGTGAGTTCATCAATACGTTCATTGGTGGTCACCTCGATCTTGTTCTTGTAGTTGTCATTTCGGTGACGTAACCAGAAACTAATCGCTGACCAGTTCTTTTCCTTGATCATGGTGAGGAGCTGGCTCTCTGACATATCGTTCACAAAAGCGACACCCTCTGTTATTGCTGTGTCCATGTCTTCTGCAAATTTTTTATCCTCTCGTCGCCAGCGATACACGCTGTTGCGTGAGATTCCTGTTTTCTCGCACGCAACCTGAACGATAGGGACCTTTCTGAGTTCTTCAAGGAACTGCTTACTTGCTCTTGCTTTCTTCATAGTAGTTCTTGATTATCTCTGCTTTCTTTCCTGTGAGTTTTTCATATCGTTTCATTACTACATCACAAAAGATAGGAGAGAGTTCCGTTGCATAGACCACTCGACCAAGTTGATCTGCACAGATCATAGTGCTCCCTGATCCTGAGAATGAATCGAAGATAATATCACCTGGCTTGGTACACCTTAGAATTGCTTTCTCGTGAAGTTCAGGATTCTTCTCGGTTGGGTGACTATATTTATTCCCAGCAAGTCGCTTGGTTGCCCATACATTGGTAACCCAGTCATACAGTTCATTTCCTGTACCAGCTTCTTTATTTTGAATCTCGTTGAGGTTGGTTATCTCTGAAGAGAGAAATGGAGAACCTTTGGTACCGTACACACAAAATTCTGTTGCTTTATTGAACGCAACTTGCGGTGTCGGTGATGAATTATTTTTCAACCATATGTTGAGTCGTCGGTTCTTGATATTAAGCTCCATGTACAAAGTCTGAAAGACCCACACCCACGCTTCGTCACACCACATAAACCAGTGGCTATCTTTGGTGAGTACTGGAATTGCACTTTCTAGGGTCTGGTTGATAAATGATTTGTATCCGTCAGGGGTTTTAGAATCATCAACATTTCCTCCGTAGTTTCCTTTGTTACCAACTCCTTTGTCATAGTCTAAGCCGATGTTAAAGGGTGGATCTGAGTAGTACATACTCGCTCTGTCATTTCCGAATAGTTTCTGTACCGCTTGTGGGTCAGTAGCACTCGCGCAGAGCAACTTATGCTTTCCCATGATAATGAGGTCACCTGGTTGAGTTATAGGGTTATGGATCTTTTTGATTTCTTTTTCAACATCAAAATTGTCATCAACAGATTCATTTTCCTTGTCCCAAAATGAGACAAGTTCCATATCGTCGAACCCTGCTTCGGTGAGAATATCGAGATCAAAATGTTTCAAGAGGCTGTAGTCCCAGTCGCCACCGAGCTTGTTGCTCGCAATGAGGTACTGATGTGCTTCTTCTTTGGTTAATTTACGATTCGGTACACGAACATCTATGTACTCATCACCACGACCAAGTACTTTGAGCGCGAGCATCCGTTGGTGTCCCGCTAGTATGGTGTCGTCAAGATCAACCACAGGTATTTCTACGAGGTTGTATTTCTTGAGTGATTTTTTAAGGTCAGACATTTGCTTGTCTGATATTTTTCGTGGATTAATCTCTTGAGGGATTAAATCCGTTATACGTTTTTGGA
>JAGQMO010000049.1 GCA_020428615.1 Patescibacteria group bacterium
TATACAATCAGAAAGTATACAGGAAAAACAAAAAATATCTAATCCTAAAATATGACGAGGGCAAGACTCGAGAGGAGTGCCACAGCGCCTGAAATTGCGAGCGGTAAATTGTTGCCCTTAAACCCAAGTTTCGTGGCATGTGAAACAAGAGCACCACACGTAACACACATAATTCCAATAGCTCCAATTTTGCTCGTCTCTGGAATAAGAATGAGAATACCAGAAACGAGTTCAATTATTCCAGTTCCGATACGTCCGTATTGTTCAGGTAATCCAAGCAACCGCACCTTTTCAAAAATTTCTTTTGATTCTGGGTGTCCGCTGAATTTGTAGCGAAGCGTTTGCAACACAATAATTGCCGGAATAATACGAAGTATCCATGTTAATATCATTGTGTCTATTATACATGATAGTTATACATACATGTTAATTATAACTGATTGACAATATATATAATAGATGATATGATAGAAAAAATAATTGATAAAACTTTTCACATGAAAAAAACAATAGAACAAAGAAATCTTGAAATAGATTATGAAGATAAGTTGACTATGTCTCAATATCTGAAAAAGAATTTACGAGACCTAGGTTTATCAAGCCCTGCTTCAGCACAACTCATGTTTTCTCACCAGATCATTACCTTGAGTGATCTTGTGTCTAATAAAATAGAGAATTTAGTATCTATACAACCCGACCAATTACATGAAATTGTAGAGTTTGTATCTATCCACGGATTGAAATTTGGAATGGATATTTCTTTATATACTGACGAGGCAGTTCAAGCAGCTTATCAAAGAGCTTACAATTAAACAATAAATACTTTTACAAAAGACGCTTATTGTTTAGAAAATACTCCACTAGTTGGTGTATTTTTTTTTGATTTATTTTTAAATCAAACCAGTGAATATGTGTGTTTCGTTTGAACCATGTTCGCTGGCGTTTTGCAAACTGTCTAGTTGCAATTTCAAGCTGGTCAATCATTTCTTCCAGAGTCATGTTGTGTTCTAAATATTCTGCCATATATCGGTATTCAAGCCCGAGTTCTTTCATCCGTTTGTATGACAGTCCGTTTTTGTGCAATGTTCGAGCTTCATCAAGCATCTTGCCATGTTCAATTCGTTCAATAATACGTTTCCTAATATTCTGATTATGTTCATCTTTTGAGAGATCAAGACCGATAAACAAGGTGTGGTATAGCGGATGTTGTTGTTTTCTTTGTGGAACACCACCTATAGCGTTTGTAATCTCAAGTGCTCGAATTAATCGCTGTCGGTTATGTCGATCAATAGTCGTGGCTCGAATGGAATCTTTTTGTTGTAGTTGTTGGAACAGTTCATTTGTTGTCATTGATTCTAGATCTTGTCGAAGGTCTTGGTTTGGCGGAACTTCAGGAAACGATTGATTCATAACTAATGCATCAATATATAATCCTGTTCCTCCACAAATGATTGGAGTTTTTCTTCGAGCGTATATGTCAGAAATTATTTTTCTGGCGTGTTGTACGAACAAAGCGACTGTGTATCGATCCATTGGATCAGCAACATCAATCATATGGTGGGGAATACCTTTCATTTCTTCTTTTGTTACTTTTGCCGTTCCAATATCAAGACCTTTATATACCTGTCTCGAATCAGCAGAAATAACCTCCCCGTTGAAACGTCTAGCGAGCTCAATAGAGAGAGACGTTTTTCCTGTTGCGGTTGGTCCGAGCACGACAATTATTTTTGGTTTTTTGTGAAAAATTTTCTTGAACCAATTCATATGTAACCACTATAGTTCACTCGTGCGAAACGAGATACATTGATTTGTTAGATAAGTATGATAAAATAAATTTCAAACCATTTGCACCATGAAAAATCAGATATACGCTGACATTAAAATGTTCTATGTTACACCAACAAAGGATAATGCCAAAAAACTTGCCAATAAATATCCTACGAGTGTTTTGGAAATCTTTTGGATCACAAAGTTTGATTTATATTCTTTGGTGAAATTTTGGAATCTTCTTAATCACACAATTGCTTCCCGAAGAATGGAGGCGCTCGTTGCTTTTGAGAAAAAGCTTAAGGAACAGGGGATTAGCCCAAACTGCAGTTGTATTATATGTAAAACAGGCAGAGCTCGTTTGCGCGAGCAATTATCATAATGTGAAGACCGAATATATTATTCGGTCTTTCTTTTACGGAAAAACCCACTTAATCAAGTTATCCACAGTGGGGCAGTGTTTCATGTTTGCACCATAAGGTGGGATGAAGTAGAATATTAGTGGGATGAAGTGGTAGATAACAGTGAAACCTAAAAGTATTCATGTAGCATTTAATCCTTTATTTGTTTCACTGTTATCTACCACTTCATCGGTACGGTTAAAAAAAGATTCGCGAGATCTCAAGGATAAAATTCGAGGCAAATGATTTAAAATTTTCAAGAAAATTTTTGGTGCTTTGCCTAACCCATTACCACTATGCTTATTGGAGAACACAAACATACGCTTGATACAAAAAAACGATTGTCACTCCCTTCAAAGTTTCGCAAGGAACTTGGTAAGAGTGTTGTTGTAACCAAAGGTTTGGATAGTTGTTTGTTCGTGTATTCAGTGCCAGAGTGGAAAAAGTTCGCACTCAAATTAGGGGAACTTTCAATGGGGCAGGGAGATACGAGGGCATTCTCACGGTACTTTCTCGGAGGTGCTGTTGAGATTGACATTGACTCTGCAGGACGAATTTTAATCCCCGATTTCTTAAAGGATCTTGCACATTTAAAATCAAAAGTAGTGGTAGCGGGACTCGGCTCACGAATTGAGTTGTGGGATGAGAAGCGTTGGACACAGTATCAACAAGCTCTCGAGAAGAAAGCAGATTTGGTTGCTGAGAAACTTGGAGATATTGGAATGATATAAATCTATGTCGGTTCACATTCCAGTACTTATGAATGAAGTGATTGAGAGTCTCGATATTCAATCAAACGATATTATTATCGATGGAACAATTAACGGAGGCGGTCATGCACAGGCGATTGCAGAACGACTTGGTAACGATGGAATGTTGATTGGCATTGATCAAGATCGAAATGGGTTAACACATTCCAAAGAACGTCTTCGGAATGTAAAACCAAAAATCGAATTGGTGCATGGTAATACTCGAAATTTGGATGGCATGCTCGATGCGATTGGTATTCAGACATATGACAAATTGTTTCTTGATCTTGGCTGGAGCAGTAACCAATTCGAAGATCCTCTCCGTGGGTTTTCATTCAAGCACGATGGGCCTCTCACGATGACCTTGTCAGATGACCCGAATCAAGTCCCATTTACTGCCTACGATGTTGTGAATGAATGGAGCGAAGAGTCACTGGTAGACATATTGATTGGTTATGGTGAAGAGCGTTTTGCTCGAAGAATTGCAAGAGCGATTATTGACGCAAGAACAGCGGGATCTATTACGGGAACTCTCAAACTTGCTGAAATCATTCAAAACGCAATTCCAAAACGGTTTCAGAATGGACCGATTCACCCTGCAACTCAAAGTTTTCAAGCCATTCGTATTGCTGTTAATGATGAGATAGGTGCATTAAAGGAGATATTGGAAAAAGGTTGGGAACGACTCAATCCAAATGGAAGAATGGTCATTATTTCTTTTCACAGCATAGAAGACCGTATCGTAAAACACTATTTTAGAACTAAAAAAATGGCAGGTGAAGCTGAGATATTGACCAAAAAGCCAATTACACCAACCGATGAAGAAATGGAACACAATAGACGTTCTCGAAGTGCAAAACTTCGCATATTACAAAAACTATGAAAACATTAGCGCAAAAAATAAATAAACATGAAGGACGAATGAGAATGAAAAATGCGCTCATTGTTGGAATTGTTGCATCTTTTGTACTTTATGGATTTGCTATTGCCAGCACAACATTGAGCATTGCTGATGCAGACACCAGCAATAATGATATTAATGAATTGCAAACAGAAATTGCCGAACTTGAGGTGGAATACTTTGATATGATTCATGAGCTATCGCTTGATGAGGCCGAGCTTCATGGTTTTACCGAAGTGGGCAATGTTCGTTATGCACGCATTGATGAAACAAAAACAGTCGCATACAATCGTTAATATTGTGTATGAAACGAGACAGTAAACAATTTGTCCTTCGCATGCATGTCGTTTTTGGTATTGTTGTTCTCGTAGGATTCGTATTGATTGCGAATCTTTTTTACATACAAATTGCAAATGGAGCTCAGTTCAGAGCGCAAGCTGACGGACAGTATGTGGTGTCAACATACAATTCGTTTGAACGCGGAACAATTTACTTCGAAGAGCGAGATGGTACCCACATTAGTGCAGCTAGTCAGAAATCAGGGTATAAACTTTCTGTAAACCCGAAAGAATTTAAAGCTGATAGGGAAGCCGTATACGAAAAAATTAATGCTATTGTTCCATTTGATAAGGAGTTGTTTTTTGATGCGCTTGAAAAGAACAGTCGTAGTTATGTTGAGTTTTTACATAATATTTCAAAAGAAGATGGCGTTCTCATTAAAGAAGCTGTGGGATCGGCTGTGCAGCTTCATGCTGAAAAATGGCGCGTGTATCCACTAAAAGGTTCCGCAGCGCATGTGCTTGGTTTTTTGGGGTATCAGGGAGACGAGTATGCAGGACGATATGGACTTGAGCGAGAATATGAAGACACATTGAAACGAGAAGATGTTGATCTCTATACAAATTTCTTTGCTCGTATTTTTCATAATGTTCAAAATTTTGTTGATCCAGAGAAAGTTCCCGAGGGTGACATCATTACAACGCTTGATCCACAGATTCAATTGTATTTTGAAGATCAATTGAAAAGCGTTCAAGAAACATGGCATTCTGAATCGGTTGGAGGGATCATTATGAATCCAAAGACAGGATCAATCTATGCAATGGGTGCTTTTCCAAATTTTGACAATAATGATTTTTCTCATGAGCCGATCAGCGTTTTTAAAAATCCACTCGTTGAAAATGTGCATGAAATGGGATCGATTATGAAACCACTCATTGTTGCAATGGCGATTGACAGTCAATCAATTGATATTAATACGCTTGAATATTATGATACGGGTTCAGTAGAGGTTGGGATTTCAACAATTAAAAACTTTGACGGCAGGGGACGTGGTTGGGTTGATACTCAGGAGATTTTAAATCAATCGTTAAATACCGGAATGACCTATATTGCCAGCAAGATCCCGAAGCAAACGTTTCGTGATTACATTGAACGTTATGGTTTTACCGCTAAAACAGGTATTGATTTGCCAAATGAAGGAAACAATATTACAGGCAATATCAAGAGCAACCGCGACATTGAGTTTGCAAACATGTCATTCGGTCAAGGAATCGCTGTGACACCAATCAGCATGGTGCGGGCTATCTCAGCGCTTGCAAATGGAGGTCAAATGGTTCGTCCACACGTTGTGAAAAAAATAGAATATACTAATGGATTTTCTAAAACATTCGATTACACCGAAGATACAGAAACCGTACTCTCTCGAGAAACATCCGGAGAGATTTCCCGGATGTTAGTAAACGTATTTGACGCTTATAATAGTGGGCATGTGAAGTTTCCCGACTATACCATTGCGGCAAAGACGGGAACAGCTCAAATTCCAAATCCAGCTGGTGGGTACTATGATGATAGGAACCTGCACTCATTCTTTGGTTATTTCCCTGCGTATGATCCTGAATTCCTTGTGTTCCTGTACACTGTTCATCCAAAAGGGGTGAAGTATGCATCTCAGACGCTCATTGAACCATTTCGAGAAACAACACGGTATCTGATTAACTATTACAACATTCCGCCTGATCGATAATGTATCGAGCGATTCTTTATTGAATCGCTTTTTGTTACAATAAGGAAGTCATGGATACTCCATCACAAAAATTTAAATTAGGAGAGATGATCCAACATGAAACCAAACGAAACGCATTGATTAGATTTGCTTTGGTTCTCATTCTATTCGTAGGTTATTTTGCGTTTATTGCATTTCGTTATGGTCTTGAGAATGGGTTTTTGGTAACAGCCGGAACGTGGTCATTCTTTGTCCTATGCACACCTGTGGCGGATGCTGGTTTCTTGTTGGATTTTCCTTTGCGGTTGAT
>JAGQMO010000050.1 GCA_020428615.1 Patescibacteria group bacterium
ATTAAAATGAAAAACAAATGAATTTACTGATAAATCATCACCGATCACTGAAATTGGTATTACTGCAGGAAGGGAGTCCTTGTAAATCATTACAATTTCTTTAAACGAACGATAAAAAATTGAATCAAGTTCTAAATATATATTTCCTGCTTCGTCAGCCATAAAAGCATCAGCAAAAACATATATAAAATCATATTCCTCAACAGAATAGAGGAAGTTATTTTTTTCGATGTATACTTTTCCTCGTATTGGCATGGGTATTGGTTTTTTATATTATTACATATATATACAATCTGTCCAAAACAAAAACAGCTTATAGCTGTCTCCTATTTTGGTGTGGATCGAGGTGATCATTTTCCTCAAGCTTCTTTAATTCTTCTTCGGTAATACCATATTTCTCTTCATAGTCTGTAATCGTTTCCTTCTCATTCTTTGGTGGTTGATTAAAGTCTAATTCAAATTGCTTGTTCATGACCATAGTATACCAAAAAAGCAGGCTATAAACCTACTTTTTCTCGTACTTCTTTGATTTTAGCGTGAACTATTTTTTGAATCTTTTGCGCGCCTTCGTCGAGGATTTGTCGTACAATTCCTGGGTTTTCTTCGTAATATGTCCTCTTTTCACGCATTGCTGCAATGAACGAGAGGTAGTTGTCGAGAAGTATTTTTTTAGATTCACCGTAGCCAAGACCTCCCTTTTCGTACCCCTCTCTAATTTCTGAAAGTTGGGGTTCAGACGTAATGAGTTTGTGTAGTGCGAATACATTACACGTTTCTGGATCTTTTGGTTCATCGGGTCCCTTACTGTCCGTTACAATACCCATAATAGCTTTTTTGATCTCCGCATCTGTGCCAAATAACGGAATGGTGTTTCCGTATGATTTAGACATTTTCTGTCCATCAGTTCCCGGAACAACTGCCACATGTTCCATGACGTACTCCTCAGGTTCTCTGAATGTATCTCCATAGGTATTATTGAATTTACGAGCAATCTCGCGAGCCATTTCAACGTGTTGTGCTTGGTCTTTACCGACTGGAATTACCTCGCCACCCGGCAATAAAATATCTGCTGACATTAAGACTGGATAATTAAACAAACCGACTGTTGGTTCAATGCCTTTTGCTACCTTGTCTTTATAAGAATGGGCACGTTCAAGCCATGGAACCGTGACCAGGCAATCAAAATACCACGTGAGCTCTGCTACCTCAGGAATATCAGATTGCCGATAGAGTGTAACCTTTTCGGGATCGACTCCCACCGCCAAATAATCAAGTATGAGATTATGAACCTGACCCTCTAGGTCGGCTTTGTTCTGAATGGTCGTCAATGCATGGAGGTCGGCAATAAAGACGTGCATATCGAGTTCATCTTGCATATCAACAAACTGCTTCATGGCTCCAAAGTAATTTCCAATATGAGGAACGCCTGAAGGTTGAATACCTGACAAACCTGTTTTTTTCTGCTGTGTAGTCATAATTATTTTTGAATATTATAGGTTACTCGTGTTGGGTACGGAATCGTTATGCCTTCCTTTGCAAATCGTTCTTTGATGCGTTTGCGCAATTCACCCGCGATACGATACTGTTGATTTGGAACTACTTTTGAAAGAATTCTGATTTTTACAGAAGAATGAGACAGGTCTTGAACACGTAAAAAATACGGAGGGTCAATAATATCATTTTTAAATTCAGTATCCTCAGCTATTTCTTTTCCAAGTCGATTAATAATATCTCGAACCGTATCAATATCGTCATCGTATCCAATATCGATAGTTACATCTACCATTGAGAAATCCTTGGATTCGTTCGATGTAACCTTGATCTCACCATTTGGAATGTAGTGAACAGTCCCATCAAGTTCACGCAGTTTCGTAACTCGTAGTGTTACCGCTTCTACCGTACCAGTACACCCTGAAACCGTTACTACGTCCCCAATACGGAACTGGTTCTCGGCAATGATAAACAGACCGTTAATGACATCTTTAACCAACGATTGCGCGCCAAATCCAATAGCAACACCTATAATCCCTGCCCCTGTAATCAACGCACCAATAGGAACGCCAACACTATCAAGAACAACAAGGATTGCCACAACCCATATAAAGATACTCAAAAAACCACCAACAATGCCGATGAGTGTATCTTCTCGTTTTTTTTCCGCAGCATCGGTTGCAAATGATGATCGAGGAATTGCACGGCGTATGAACCGAGCAATGAGACGTTTGATAAATTTTGAAACAATCCATGTTCCAAGAAGAGTTGCTATAATAAAAATACCGTGATCAATCAACCACTCCAAAACAGTGTGAGCAAGCATTTCCACGTTTACATTCATAGTATCCAGTGTAACACATTTTACCGAATATAACCGAACACAAACGACCTACATTTCTCTCTTTATTGCTGAAATTTGTCGTTTCCATTCATACATCACAACAGCTCCAGCAACTGAAACATTTAGCGATTCGATATTCTTTTCCATAGGGATAGAAATAACGAAATCAGCATGCTCTCGTGTTTTTTGAGAAATACCCTTACCTTCTGCACCAAGAACGAATGCCATAGGTGTATCGAATTCCTGTGACCATAAATCGGTATTCCCCACAGCTTGTTCATCCATATCAACAGCCGCTACCCAGAATTTGTTTTCCTTGAGTTTTTCTATTACCTGACTGATATTCGATACACGTACAACTGGTATTGTACCAACCGCACCCGCAGAAGTTTTATACACGGTTCCATTAATTGGCGCTTGCCGGTCTTTCGAAACAATCACACCAGCAATCCCTGCTGCAGCGGCTGTACGTAGCAATGCACCAAAATTGTGCACATCTTCTATATGGTCTAATACGATCACCCCAGGGAGCGCATCGACATCAATCGTAACGAACCATTCGTCAAAATCGATGTATTCAGGTTGGCGCAAGAGAGCAATGACCCCCTGATCATTGACATCGCCAACGTAATCTTGAATTTTGTTTCTCGTTACAGGATTAATTGGAATACTATGGTCTTTTGCAAATTTTCGAAGTTCTTGAAACCCACCTTCTTTTTTAGAGATTGCATCGGATATAAATAAACGCATCACGTTAGCTGGATTACGCATGAGCTGTTCTTCAACGGGTTTTTTGCCGTAGATATAGAATGAGTCACCTTTTGTTTTCATAGTATTGAGTATACCTAGTGAAGTGTAAATGACAATTAGTGTTGAGAGTGGCTCGCCACGAGCGAAGTAAAAACCATCACATACGTGATGGTTTTTACGAAGTCGAGTGGACCTGACAGGACTCGAACCTGCCACCTCGTCAGTGCAAGTGACGCGCTCTAGCCAGATGAGCTACAGGCCCAGACGACACATTGTACGGTATATCGACAACGTGTCTCTTTGTAGCAAAGAACAACTGGAAGACATTATAGGTAAAGCAGTGGAATATGCAAGTTACTTTAGGAAATTTTTAGTACGTTTACGGGTATGTTGTTTCATCGCAAACCGGTGTGATTCAGCGTTCAATGCAACAATTTCCCGAACATATCGTTCAGTTAATTTCTTTTGTCCTAATAATTCTCGTGCCTTATGTTTATCGTCTTTAACAACCGCTATAACAGGTATCTGTATGTTGTGTTCACGTATAACTCGTTCAACTGCCCGTTTTTGAGCAACTCCCCCATCCACGACAATAATATCGGGGTATGCCCATTCGGTGTGTTTGAGTCTGCGTTCAATCACCTCAGCAAGCGCTGCGGTATCGTGTGATCGATTAACCGATCGAATGGTAAAGACACGGTGTTCTGACGTATCAATTTCAACGCCATTGTACACACACATGACACCAACCATCGCTTCCCCACCCATGTGCGCGATATCGTACGCTTCCATACGAAAACTGGTCATGTAGTGCGATACCTCAAAATCATGTTTCAAGAGTGCTATATCCTGAATATGCTCAAGTGCGTAAATTTGTTTTTTAATCACCTGTGCACGCTCGAATTTCATGGCACGGGCATATTCCATCATTTCTTGTTTGAGTT
>JAGQMO010000003.1 GCA_020428615.1 Patescibacteria group bacterium
ACGCGAACGAGAAAAAACGTTCGTATGCACGCGTTGATAAATTAATGGAACGCATCAAACGAGACGTAAAAAACGGTAAACTCTCTGAGGTTATTTTTGGACTCTCAATCAGCCCTGAGGCAGAACACACGCGTATTCGTCTCTACACTATGCTCCGTGATGAATTCCCGAACCTCACCTTCTCGACACTCGGTCGTGGGCTTTCAACCGGAACAGAATTAGAATATTCGGATACCGAGACATTGAAGTACGCGTTTGAATCGAGGATTCAGCAATAAAAAATCACCAAAAAAAACACTCATACTGAGTGTTTTTTTTGTTACGCGAGTTTGGTAACCTTGATCTTCATGAATGGTTGTCGATGCCCTTTTTTCTTGAAGTATCGAGATTTTGCCTTGTAACGAATAACGGTTACCTTTTTAGAACGCCCTTCTTCGAGCAGTTCTCCGGTAACGTTTGCTCCAGCCAAGTATGGGGTACCGATCTGTGTTGCCTTGCCGTCATCGGTCATCAACACCTGATCGAAAACAATTTTATCTCCTTGGTTGAAGTCTCCTTGAAGTTTTTCGATGGTTATAACATCGCCTTCTGAAACGCGGTATTGTTTCCCACCGGTTTCAATAATTGCAAATTTACTCATAATACCAGCCATTATACATACGAATTCACGTCTGGCAACCTGTGAATTCATGATTTTATATCACGATTTGATATACTATTTGCAGCTATGAAACTCTATAATAGTCTCTCAAAACAGAAGGAAGATTTTACTCCAATTCACCCTGGACAGGTGGAGATGTACCATTGTGGACCAACTGTGTATGATTACGTTCATATTGGAAACCTGCGTTCGTTTTTACTCGCTGATTTTCTCAGGAGAAGTTTTGAGTACTTAGGATATGAAGTTAACCAAGTAATGAACATTACCGATGTCGGTCATTTAGTTTCTGATGGGGATGAAGGAGATGACAAAATGACTAAGGCGCTTAAACGAGAAGGTAAGGAAATCAGCGTTGAGAACATGCTCGCGGTGGGGACGAAATACGCGGAGGCATTTCGTGCCGATATCAACGCACTTAATATGCTCGTACCTCAACATATCCCTCGAGCTTCAGAATACATCAAACAAAACATCGAACTCATTCACACGCTCGAGGAAAAGGGTTACACGTATACCATCTCTGACGGAGTGTACTTTGATACCTCAAAAATGCCAGAGTATGGGAAGCTCGGTGGACTCGTCCTTGAGAACGAAACTGAGAGTCGCATAGGAACAAACAACGAGAAACAACATCAAGCGGACTTTGCACTATGGAAGTTCGATAACAATCTTGGTTGGGATTCACCGTGGGGGCACGGATTTCCTGGTTGGCACATTGAGTGTTCAACCATGAGTCGCGCATTTCTGGGAGATCACTTTGATATCCACACAGGTGGTATCGACAATGCACCGATTCACCACAATAACGAAATTGCCCAAAGCACCTGTGCGACCGGAGGGCAATTTGTAAACTACTGGTTACACGGAGCTATGCTCAATTTCGGTGGTGCCAAACTCTCGAAATCAACCGGTGGCAACATCACGCTACGCAGTCTTGAAGAAAAAGGGATTGTCCCGCTCGCCTACCGATATATGACACTCCAAACTCACTATCGCTCGCCAATGAATTTCAGCTTTGAAGGACTCGAAGCAGCACAACGAGGACTTGAAAAGATTTATCGAGACATTATCAAACTTCGCAATGATGCTGATGCGATACATGGAACCGTGAGTGGTAACTTTAGAACACAATTCACTGCAAAAATAGAAGACGATCTAAACCTTCCGCAGGCGTTAGCGGTATTCCATGACATGCTAAAATCCGATATATCATCAGCGGATAAACTAGTAACAGCATATGATTTTGATCAGGTACTCGGGCTTAGGCTTGAAACATACCAAGAAACAGAAGTTCAAATCAGCAATGAACTCCAAGAACTCCTTGATCAACGCAAACGTGCCCGAGAGAACAAAGATTTTGCCTTGTCAGACGATTTACGAGCGAGAATTGCAGATATGGGGTATATCGTTTCTGATAATAATGATGAGCAGAGGGTTGATAAAAAATAAAAACCAGCGAGAAAGCTGGTTTTTATTTAAAAAATCTCATTGATACGTTCTTGCACTTCAATGCGCCATTGCCTGATTATTTCTTGTACCCTCTTAAAAAAACCATCAATGTCTCCCTTAACCTCAATCAAGGCGTCTTGGCTACTTGGCGGAATATATTCTTCAATATCCTCAAGGTGATTCTCGCGAATCGCACGTTGGTTGGCTGACTCGGTATTGACCGCAGCAGAATGGACGAATGTTTGATAGGCAAAGTATCCGAGACCAAGGATAATAACAAGTACGAGGAAATTTCTCATATCCTCAGTATATCACCTTTTACTCGATCGCAAGTTTCGTTGAACCAGTACTCACAATGAGTATTTTTTTTATTTTTTTCCGATATTAAACAGAACTTATTCAATGTAAATTGACTTTATATTTATAAGTTATAGAATTAAACCTAAACATAAGAACACAAAAAAGAATACCATGAGAAAAAATCTGTTATTTTACTGGTTATGCAAAGAAAGTCCGAGTAAAGACGAGACGTTCTATACCATGAGGGATACTATCAGTTTGGAATCACTATTAGCGGAATTAAAGAAGTACATGTACGATTTGTGTTGGTCTGACTACGTGAAAGCACTTCTTACGGTACTGCAAGAAAAATTAAATCAGAAAACATTTCAACAAGTAGTCACCATCACAAAACACCACTATGACATTAACCATACTGAGTCCTTTAGTCACAACATGGATA
>JAGQMO010000004.1 GCA_020428615.1 Patescibacteria group bacterium
TCTGGAATATCAACAACAATAACTCGCCAGTAACCGTCCCATACGGTCGAAATCAAGTGACTCTGTGAGGAGAGCTTGATGTTACGCAACTTTTGTCTTCCGGAAGAAGTGAGTGATAAAAATGATGATTGTTCTGTGTCGTACTGTGAAATCACCTCATCTTCAACCATTTTTTTTATAGCCCTGTTGACCGCATACTTTGGTTTAATACTCTTCTTTTTCGCACCCGATTCTTCATCCAATAGTTTTTCGATCTGTTCAATAACGTCTTCCTGCTTAGAAGCCCTTTTTTTAGATAAAATACGCAAAATTAACTCTTGTAGATTGGTTTTTTTCTTGCTGTTCATAGTTAGTGCAACTATATCATTTTTTATATTTTTTACAACAATTTCATATATATGGAAAACTTGTCAAAAAAATAACTTTAGTGTATATTAGCCCTGTAACCATAGGTTAAGTTTCGTATGAACAATAAAAATCAACAAAAAAAGGATACAGAGCTTCATGATGATATTGATATTGAACTTGAAGAAACGGAATTTGAAGGAGTGAGTCAAAGCGACAAGCTCAAAAAACTACGGAATGAACTCAAAGAAGCCAAACACCAAGCGCAAGAATATTTAACTGGTTGGCAAAAAGAACGTGCCAGCTTTGCAAACTACAAAGCAGAGGAGGAAAAAAAGCGAAAAGACCGTTTGGAGGGTATGAAATTACAACTTATATCTGATTTCTTTCCGGTGCTCGACAGTTTTGATATGGCGTTTGCAAACAGAGAGGCGTGGGAAAAGGTTGACCCCGCCTGGCGTACAGGAGTCGAGTATATCCATACCCAGTTAATGAACACGCTCAATCAATATAACGTTTCTCTGGTGAGTGATGTCGGAGTTGAATTTGATCCAAAGATTCACGATCCTGTCGAACATGTGATAGTCAAGAATAAGGATCAAGATCACAAGGTAATCACCGTTATTCAAAAAGGGTATCGTTCAGGAGACGTTGTATTGCGTCCCGCAAAAGTTAAGGTAGGGAAATACGAGAATCATTAATTATTCGTTTTTAACCAAAAAGTATTATGTCAAAAATTATAGGAATTGATTTAGGAACAACAAACTCAGCGGTTGCTATCATCGAAGGAGGGCAACCAAAAATTATAGAAAACAACGAAGGGAATCGAACAACTCCTTCAATTGTTGCAATTGGAAAAACTGGAGATCGACTCGTTGGTCTTTTGGCAAAACGTCAATCAGTAACAAATCCAGAGAATACCATTTTTGGAGTGAAGCGATATATGGGCCACAAATTCTCTGACGACGCGATTCAAAAAGACGTAAAGCATTCACCGTTCAAGATTACGAAGGGGGACGGTGATAAGGTGATGGTCACCATGAACGAAAAAGATTATACACCTGAAGAAATCTCAGCGATGATTCTTTCAAAGATTAAAACTGACGTTGAGGAAAAAACAGGAGAAAAAATCACCGAAGCGGTTATTACCGTGCCGGCGTACTTTGACGATGCGCAACGTCAGGCGACCAAAGATGCTGGAAAAATCGCTGGTCTTGAGGTAAAGCGTATCATTAACGAGCCAACAGCTGCCGCGCTCGCGTATGGATTCAACAAGAAGAAAGATGAGAAAATCATTGTGTATGACTTTGGTGGAGGAACCTTTGACGTTTCTGTTCTTGAGGTAGGGGACGATGTCGTTGAAGTAAAAGCAACTGGTGGAGATGCCCACATGGGAGGTGAAGACATCGACCGCGCTATCATCGATTGGATCGGTAGTGAGTATAAAAAAGACTCAGGTGTTGATGTTACTAAAGATGTGCTCGCGCTTCAACGTCTCAAAGAAGCTGCTGAAAAGGCGAAACATGAACTCTCAAATACGACCGAAACTGAGATTAACATCCCATTTATTACTTCAGATGATTCTGGTCCAAAACACTTACTTCTCAAGCTCTCTCGCGCAGCACTTGAAGAACTCGCCGCTCCATACCTCAATAAATCTATCGATATTACTAAAGATGTCTTGAAATCAGCAAACATGAAGGCATCGGATATTGATGAAGTTATTCTCGTTGGAGGTCAAACGCGCATGCCAAAAATTACTGAGTTGGTAAAAGAACTCTTTGGAAAAGATCCAAATAAAACCATTAACCCTGATGAAGTGGTGGCGATGGGTGCTGCGCTTCAGGGAGGTGTTATGCAGGGAGATGTTAAAGATGTGCTCCTCCTCGATGTAATTCCGCTCTCGCTATCAATTGAAACGATGGGTGGTGTGGCAACAAAACTCGTTGAAAAGAATACTACGATTCCAGCCGAGGCATCACAGGTGTTCTCAACTGCTGCTGATAATCAAACATCAGTAGAGATTCACATCGTTCAAGGGGAACGACCAATGGCAACCGATAATAAATCACTTGGACGATTCATTCTCGAAGGTATTCCACCAGCGCCTCGTGGTGTTCCGCAGGTAGAGGTGTCGTTCAATGTTGATGCGAACGGGATTCTTGAGGTATCTGCAAAAGACAAAACTTCAGGAAAAGAAAACTCTATCCGCATTGAAGGCGGCTCAAAACTCTCTGACGAAGAGATCAAGAAAATGCAACAGGATGCCGAAGAGCACGCAGATGAAGACAAGAAGAAAAAAGAGCTCATTGACGTGCGCAATATGGCGGATTCTGTTGTGTTCTCTGCAGAAAAAGCGGTCAAGGAACATGGGGACGCAGTTGATGCAGAAACCAAGACCAACATTGAAGAAGCTATCAAAGCATTGAAAGATGTCAAAGATGGTAACGACAAAGATGCTATTGAAAAGAAGACGTCCGAATTGTCAGAATCAATGCAAAAGATCGGTGAAATCATGCAACAAAAAATGGCTGAAGAACAAACCACAGCAGGTGATGCACCAGCTGATGGAGGTGATACCGTTGATGTAGAAGCGGAAGATAGTTCAGAAGTGGATTCAGAGAAATAAAAACATCCCTTCTTTAAATAAAAAATCCCTTCTGGACGAGGAATACATAATTACATGTTCCTCGTCCAGAAGGACAATATCTAAGAGTATTAGTTGATTAATTATGAGGGGGAAACTTTTGACCTAGTGGTTCCCATGTCGAGATAACCATTTCGCACAGGACTTGTCGGTGTTGATCACCTTGTTCTCTATTTTTACTACTATGCAACTCTACAGAGAGATACAAATTGTTGTTGATTTTATCTCTGTGTCGTGTACCTATAGTAAGTGTAATGAACGGAATTTTCTCAACACCCTTTATTGGTAAGTATAATAAGTCGTCCTTGTGCGGAATGTAGTCAATTTCTTCTGATCGATAGTAGGTGATACCGAATTTAATGAGATAGTACGTTTTCATTTGTAAGCTGATTAAAGATTTAACTTTATTAAATCATATTAAATAATATAAAGCAATATTTATTCCTCTGAGTACCAATATTTCGTAATGTTGGTATAACTGAGTAATAAACTCACAACTATCATGTCAAAAGAACATCGAGATACAATATTAAATATAGTTAAGGTAAATAACATCCCATACCAACATGATGTTCATGAGCCAGTTCGAACAAGTCAAGAAGCTTCTGATCTAAGAGGTGTTTCTATGAGCTCTGGAGCAAAAGCCATTGTACTTCGTGGTAAAAAAACCAAGCAATCTATTTTAGTGGTTATTCCTGCGGATAGAAAGGTGAACGCCAAAAAAATTCAAGACCTTGTTGGTGAAAAGGTAAGCTTCAATCCACGTGTAGAGGAAGAATTTGATTGCGAACTTGGTTCAGTACCACCTTTTGGATCAGTGATAGGTCTTCAGACCTATGCTGATAGTGAGTTAGAAGATGTTCTTAATTTCAACATTGGACTTCGAACTGATTCTCTTCAAATTTCAAAGAATGATTATCTAGCTTTGGAAAACCCGATTGTTGGAGATTTTTCTATGTAACATGAGTAAAAACTACTACAAAATTTTAGGGGTAGAGAAAAATGCCAGTGATGACGAGATCAAGAAAGCGTTTCGCAAAATAGCTCACAAGTATCACCCAGACAAAGCTGGAGGTGATGAGAAAAAGTTCAAGGAGGCAAACGAAGCGTACCAGGTATTATCGAACAAAGAAAAGCGCGCTCAATACGATCGGTTTGGTTCCGCAGGTCCGAATATGGGTGGTCAGGGATTTTCAGGTTTTGATTTCTCTGGATTTCAGAATGCTGGCGGATTTGATTTTGGCGACATAGATCTCGGCGATCTCTTTGGCGGTTTTGGTGGTGGACGACGTTCTCGAAGATCACGAGGACAAGATTTGCAGATGCGGATTGAAATTGATTTCATTGACGCGGTGTTTGGGGTAACAAAAAAAACCACAATTGATCACACAAAAACATGTGTCGATTGTGGCGGAACTGGAGCAGAGAAAGATACGAGCATGACAACGTGTCCCGAATGTAATGGTCAGGGCAAGGTGCAAACTCAAATGATGGGGATTTTTGCAACGGTAACCGAGTGTCCGACCTGTCAGGGACACGGTGAGGTTCCAAAAGAACGGTGTAAAACGTGTAAGGGAGCTGGCGTTACGCGTGAAAAAGAAACGATTGAATTTACCATTCCGGCCGGCATTAAGAGCGGTGATACCCTTCGTGTTGGTGGTCGCGGTGAGGCAATCAAAAACGGTCAAGCCGGAGATTTGTTTATACAGGTATTAGTGAAGCCACATCCGACATTTAAACGAAATGGACTTGATCTCTTGATGGAACACGAAATTACTCTGAGCGATGCGGTACTTGGTGCAACACACACCATTGTGTTGTTAAGGGACAAGAAGCTTGATATTAAAATTCCTCCAGGGACTACGCACGGTACGATATTGCGCGTAGCAGGACGAGGAATTGAAACGTCTCGGGCAAAAGGGAACCTCTTGGTAACCATTAAAATTCGCATACCAAAGAAACTCTCCAAGAAAGCAAAGGATGCCATAGAGGTGTTACAGAAGGAGGGGTATTAAAAAAAGGAGTAGTTATACACTACCCCCTTCTTTTAAATTTTTTCAATTAAGTGAACCATTTTCTTTAACAAATCAACCTGTTTTATTTTGAGTTGGTGTGTGTACATTTCCTTGATTTTCTTCTTGCTTTCTGGAAATTGCAAAAGAGAGTGTACAAGGATAGCATTGAGTTCTTTATCAAAATCATCACTGTCGAGATTTTTCAGATATAACCTCCTCAGCTGGGTGTATGAATAGGTTTCTTCCTTGTGCGCTTCTAGAATAAAGTTGCGAAATTTTTGTTCAAAACCAAACCCAGTTTGATTCATGCCCTTATGTTTTTTGTACCTACGGTATATTTCCCGTAGCTGTAATCTTTTTTGCAGCGTAAGGTTTTTGCGTTGGTAGATATTGAACAACAAATGTTCATACAATACCTTATCCATGTTGTGACTAAAGGAG